>DAOTUR010000533.1:0-9168 GCA_034436915.1 Anaerolineae bacterium | reverse complement strand
AGGCGTACCACAGCAGTGAGTTTCATGCTTGTCGTATAACACAAATGTCCCGTTTATTCAACACCTGGAAGAGAGGACAAGGCGCACTCCCTCCCCATGCCTCAAGGCAGGGGTCTCGCACGCCGATTCGATGAACCTGACTAATCTGAAAGATTGATACACATTGGCGGGGCGTGTATACTAGCCATATCTGCCGTCTGCCTGTCTCACAAGTAAAGTGCCAATTCTCCCTATGGAAAATCTTGTCGGCAAAACGTTACGCGGCTATGAGATGCACGAACTCATCGGAGAAGGTGGGTTTGGTGCTGTTTATCGTGCCACACAAACGGCTGTTGACCGTGAAGTGGCGATTAAAGTTATTCTCCCTCAATATGCCAGCCGTCCTGAATTTATCCGTAAATTTGAAGCTGAAGCCAAACTTGTTGCCCGCCTCGAACATCTGCATATCGTTAATCTGATCGATTATTGGCGCGATCCTGATGGCGCGTTCCTGGTGCTGCGCTGGCTCAAGGGCGGCACACTGCGCGAGTCGCTGCGTGAAGAAGGCCCCTGGGACCCACGTGCCGCTGCGAAACTGTTTACGCAGGTAGCAGCGGCGCTGGCTGTAGCGCATCGTAATAATATCGTGCATCGGGATGTGAAGCCCGCCAACATTCTTCTTGACGAAGAGGGCAACGGCTATCTATCCGATTTTGGCATCGCGCACGACTCGATGGAAGATGCCAAAGGCGCAGCCCCCGGCGTCAGTGCATCCAGCACGGGCGTCACGGGGTCAGCGGGCTATATCTCACCCGAACAGGTGAATATGCAGCCCGTCAGCGCCCGCAGCGATATCTACAGCATGACGATTGTGCTGTACGAGATGATCGCAGGCCATCATCCCTTCCCGGATGCGCGTTCCGCCATTGCGCTCTTCATCAAACACACCAGCGAACAACTGCCTATCCTGGAAGACTTCCCGGATGCGGTCAATCGCGTGCTGCAAAAAGGCGGCGCGAAAAACCCGGAGGATCGCTATGGCGATGTTCTGGAGATGGCCCGCGAATTTAAATTCGCCATCGCAGAAGCCGCCATGCCTGTGGGCGAACGCGGCGGCGGCCTTTACATTGAAGATTTTGACACCACCTCGGTGCAAGCGCCGCTGCGCGATGCTGAAGCCATCGTCAATCCCTATAAAGGCTTGCGGGCCTTTCAAGAAGGCGATGCGGATGACTTTCACGGACGTGAACAGCTCATTCAGCAGCTTCTGAGCCGTATGACCGAAGATCATCCCCTCAGCCGTTTTCTGGCAGTGGTCGGCCCGTCCGGGTCGGGTAAGTCGAGCGTGGTCAAAGCCGGTTTGATCCCGGCGCTGCGTAAAGGAGCCATCCCTGGCTCGCAAAACTGGTTCTATATTGAAATGGTTCCAGGCTCCAGCCCGCTGACCGAGCTGGAAGATGGACTGTTGAGTATCACCGCCAATCCGCTGCCCAATCTGGCGCTGCGGCTGCGGGCCAGCCCCCAGGCGCTGCATGATGCCGTGTGGGAAGCGCTGCCGGATGACGACAGCGAACTCGTCATCATGATCGATCAGTTTGAAGAGGCATTCACCCAGGGCACGGATGAGGAGCGCGTTGCCTTCCTTGAGAATATCCAGGAAGCGATTAGCGCGCCGGACAGCCGTTTGCGCGTCTTCGTGACGCTGCGGGCCGACTTTTATGATCGCCCGCTGATGGTCGCCAAATTCAGCATCCTCATGCAGCAGCGCACCGAAGTCGTCGTGCCGCTAACGATTGAAGAACTGGAACGGGCGATTACGGCTCCGGCCCGCCGCGTCAAAGTCTTCTTTCAGCAGGGTCTGGCTGCCGCCATCGTCTCGGAAGTCAGCGAACAGCCGGGTATGCTGCCCATGCTGCAATACGCGCTGACAGAATTATTTGAGCGGCGTGAAGGCCAGATTCTCACCACCTCGGTTTATCAGGAATTGGGCGGCGTGCTGGGTGCGCTGGCCCGCCGCGCCGATGAAATTTATCAGGAACTGGATGAGCCAAGCCGTGAGGCCACTCGTCAGTTGTTCCTGCGCCTTGTGACGTTGGGCGAAGGCACGGAAGACACGCGCCGCCGCGTCCTCATGAGCGAACTCATGGAGGCCGCGCCCGATCAGCGCGTAATGCAGGATGTCGTCAATAAATTCGGCTCGTTCCGTCTGCTCACGTTTGATCGTGATCCGGTCACGCGCACGCCCACCGTCGAAGTCGCGCATGAAGCCCTCATCCGCGAGTGGAAGCTGCTGCGCCAATGGCTGGATGAAGGCCGTTCCGATGTGCGCTTGCAGCGTATGCTGTCAGCGGCGGCTGTCGATTGGCAGAACGCCAAACGCGAACCGAGCTTTTTGCTGCGCGGTGGTCGTCTGGTGCAGTTTGAGGAATGGATTCAACGTTCAACTATCGCGCTCACCAAGCAGGATCGGGAATATCTCGAAGCCAGCATGGTCGAGCGGGATCGCTTTGAAGCCGAAGAAGCGAAACGCCGCGAGCGCGAACTGCGCCAGGAACGGCGTTTGCGTCGGGCGCTGCTGGTCGGCGTTGTGGGTGCTGTCGTATTTGCTGTTGTTGTCACATTTGCGCTGATTGCGGCTGTACAGCAGGGCTTTGCGGCCAATGCTGCGCGCAGCGATGCGGAAAATCAAGCCGGGACGGCGGTGTTTGCCCAGGCCAACGCTGTCACCCAGGCCGCTCTTGCCCAGACGGCCCAGAACGATGCTCAGAATCAAGCCGGGACAGCGGTAATCGCGCAAGCACAGGCGCTGACGCAGGCGGCGATTGCCACCAACGCGCTCGGCCAATCGCAGATTGACGCAGATCGCGCTCAGACGGCTGCGGCTGTTGCCAATACTGCCCAGAGCAATGCGCTGGTGAAAGCGATTACGGCGACAGTGGCGCAGGGTGAAGCGCTGTTTCAGGCGGGCCAAGCGCAAACCGCCCAGTTCGAATCGCAGATTCAGGCCGGAACGGCTGTCAAAGCGCAGGAAGTGGCGCTGACGCAGGAACACAAGGCCGTCTCTGAGGCCAACAATGCCCAAACACAGGTCGCCATTGCGGGAACGGCCCAGTATGAAGCCGGTGTTGAGGCGGCTGCTTCACAGAGTCTGGGTCTGGCGGCCAGCGCCAGCCAATTGGCCCTCGCCAACAGTCCGCTGGCCTTGAGGCTGGCGCTGGAAGCCAACAACGTGGCGCTTCCCTCATTGCAAGCCCAACGTGTGCTGATCTCGATTGTCTATAACGCGCCGCGCCGCCGCTTCCAGAGCGAACATGGTGCGATTAACGCCATCGCCATGATTGACGATCAACGTGCCGTGACAGGCAATGGTGATGGCACGTTGACGCTGTGGGATCTCGATAATGCAGCGGTAACGACTTTGTTTGTCGGTCATACGCAGGCGGTCAACACAGTCGCCGTGACCAGCGATGGTCGGCGCATGGTGTCCGGGTCGCAGGATGGCGGCATCATTTTGTGGGACTTGACCACAGGCAAGTCATTGTTCCGCCTGCAAGGACATAACAGCCCGATCACCAGCGTCGCTTTCAATCCGATTGGCTCACAGATCGTCAGCGCATCGAACAACGGGCGCATCTTAATCTGGAGCGTCTTCAATGGCGCACAGCAGCGCGAGGTCGTGGCGTCCACCAGCCCGATCTTCCAGGTGCAGTATGACAAATCAGGCCGCTACCTGCTGATTTCCGCTGATGATGCGGCACGGGTGTGGGATCTGGGGACAAACAGCCCGCTATTGTTCACCCCGCCTGAATTGGTTCATATCCAGAGCGCGATCTTTACGCCCGATAGCAAACTGATCGTGACGAGCGGCAACAACAACAACGGTATCCCCGAAGTCTGGGACAGCGCCACGCGCAAACTGCTGCGCAAGCTGCCCGCGCATAACGGGCCTGTCAACAATCTTACTGTCGATAAGGCATCGCGCTTTGTCGTGTCGTCGTCGGATGATTTTTCGATCATCCTGTCCGACCTGCTCACAGGCACAGAGGTGCGCCGCTTCAATGGGCATACCAGCCGTGTGAAGGCGTCGGCGTTCACGCCCAATGGCGAATATATCCTGTCCGGCTCAAGCGATGGCGTGATGTATTTGTGGGATACGACGCCCTCGGCCAACCCGCTGCAAGCTCTGGCGACCACCAGTAACAGCGTCAGCGCCAGCTATTTTGTGCCGGGTGGCAATATCATGGCCGTCGCCGATGATGGGCAGATTACGCTGTGGGATAGCAAAACCAAGCGCTCGATCACCAGTCGTAACCTGGGCCGTTCCGATTTGAGTTCGATCTCGCTGGCCCTCAGCCCCCTCAGCACACCGTCCGATCTTATCATTGCGCGTGGCACGACGGATCTGCTGATCTATAACTTCTCCAAAGGTCAGACGCTCCAGCGCTTCATCGTGCCTGAACCACGCGCCTGGGCCAGCGATATCGTCTTCAGCCGCGATGGGAAGTTTATGGTGTGGGGCGGCGGCTATTTCTACCGCGATAAACTGGTGGAGTTCACACGCATTGGCATTTTGCGCGTCTGGAATGTTGAGACAGGCCAGTTGGTCAAGGACTTCCCGAACATCGTGCCACGCATCACCCAGGTGAACGATCTTGGCACAGCCGAACCTGTCGTCAACGAGGGCGTCAACAGCGCGGTCACTGCGGTGGCGTTCAGTCCTGATGGGACGCGCCTTGTCGCCGGATTTGAGAATGGGCTTCTCCTGATGTGGGATATGACCCGCGATGATACCGGGCCGCTGCTGGAATTTAAGGGTCACAGCGGTGAGGTCAACACGATTATTTTTAACACGGATGGGCTTAATCCGGGGACACAGATGGTCACGGGCGCGTCAGATCGCGCTGTGCTGCTGTGGGATGTGGCATCGGGCAGCCTGCTGCGCCGCTTCACTGGGCATACAGGCGGCGTCAATGCGCTGGCCTTCTACCTGGGCGATGAGGAAATTATCTCGGCTAGCGAAGATCGCAGCCTGCGCCTGTGGGATACGCGCACGGGTGAAGCCATCCAGAAATTCGGTGAGCAGGATACCCCGATTACATCGATGGCCTTAGATCAGATCACCAATGAGGTGCTGATTGGCACGCTGGATGGCAAGCTGTTCACCCGCGTGATCGATAATGCGGCGGAACTGCAAACCTGGGCCAAAGAAAATCGCTTTCTGCCCACGCTGGCGTGTTCGCAGCGCGACCAATTCCGCGTGCAACCGTTCTGTACGCAGTCGCAGCGCGATGCCGAGGCGGGCAAAGATGTCTTTGCCAATCGTGCGACTTCAACGCCGCTGCCGCCTCTCGCCACACCCGCATCGTCCCAGGATGCACCGCTTACCCCGTCGCTGACCGGCGGGCCTGTCGATCAGACCTATCTCACCGCGCCCGCAACGATGACGCTCTCAAGCACATTGGAGGCGGCGCTGACGAAGGCGTCATCCCCGGCGGAGATCGTGGCATCGATGACTGCCTCGCCAACGCTCACGGCGTCGCCGACGGTCAGCCCGTGACGTGATACCAGCGCATATCAAATCCCGTCATTTGTAGGGGCGACCCATGGGTCGCCCTGTTTTGCGCCATGCGTGATTATGGGCAATGCAGAACAGCGTGGTGTGTGGGCGCGATGTATCGCGCCCCTAACACGGTTTTTTAACACGGGCGACCCATGGGTCGCCCCTACACCAACAGTAATCATTCACCTATCCATGCAACAAAGGCCGTTGTAGGGGCGCGATGTATCGCGCCCTGATTGATTTGTAGGAGATTTGGCTTGGGCAGGATGCATCCTGCCCCTACAAACCCACGATTCTCACGGATAGGTGAATGATTACTTGTGGGAGAGGAGGCCGGGTGGTGAGGGGTCATCATCACGCCATGTGCCTACGCCTCAACCAACTCCGCGCTGAATGACTCGATCAGGCGCTTTGCCATCGCCGTGAAATCGGCCACAGGCATCGCACCCTTGTCCTCGTCCGTCCGCAGGCGCACGCTGACCGTGTTGTTGGCAATGTCCTGGTCGCCGACGATGAGCTGATACGGGATCAGCATCTGGCGGTGCTCTTTGATCTTATTCCGCATGTTCTTGTCGCGCAGATCGGATTTTACGCGCAGGCCCGCCTTCGACAACTGCTTGCGGAGCTGTTCGGCATACTCATTGTGCTCCGGGCGAATCGGGATGATGACGGCCTGCGTCGGCGAGAGCCACAGCGGGAATACGCCCGCAAAATGCTCGATCAGGATGCCGACGAAGCGCTCCATGCTGCCAAAAGGCGCACGATGAATCATCAGGGGCCGTTCGCGTGTGTTCTCGGCGGACGTGTATTCCAGATCGAAGCGCTGCGGCAAATTGGGATCAACCTGCACCGTGCCAAGCTGCCATTCGCGCTTGAGCACATCGCGCACGATGAAATCCAGCTTGGGGCCGTAGAACGCCGCTTCGCCTTCCTCGACGGAGTAGGGGAGATCGAATTCTTTGAGGGCCTCAAGAATGGCATTCGTGGCATTGTCCCACAGCGCATCATCGCCGACGTATTTATCGCTCTTGGGGTCGCGGATGCCGACACGGGCGCGGAAGTCCGTCAGGCCGAGCGTTGTGAAGACGTAGCGCACGAGGCGGATCACGGCCTTAAATTCGTCTTGCAGTTGATCGGGCGTGACGAACAGGTGAGCATCATCCACCGTGAAGCCGCGCACCCGCGTCAGGCCGTTCAACTCGCCCGACTGCTCATAGCGGTACACCGTGCCAAATTCGGCATAGCGGATCGGCAGATCACGATACGAGCGCATGGCACTCTTGTAGATCATGATGTGATGCGGGCAGTTCATCGGCTTGAGCATGTATTCTTCGTCGTCCACGTCGATGGGCGTGAACTGGCTATCCTTGTAGTAGGGATAGTGGCCGGACGTGCGGTACAGATCGAGATTGCCGATGTGCGGCGTCACGACAGGCAGATAGCCCGCCTCGATCTGGACATCGCGCAGCCAGCGTTCCAGCGTATCGCGCAGCATCGCGCCATCCGGCAGCCACAGCGGGAGGCCGCGCCCGACGAGCGGCGAGATCGTGAAGAGTTCCAGCTTTTCCCCCAGCACGCGATGATCGCGGCGCTTGGCCTCTTCCAGGCGCATCTTGTAGGCTTGGAGTTCTTCGGGCGTCTCCCAGGCCGTCCCATAAATGCGTGTCAACTGCGGGCGCTTTTCGTCGCCGCGCCAATACGCCCCCGCGACGGGCTTGATACGGATGCTGAACGCCTTCCCATTGATCTCTTTCGTGTTGGCGACGTGCGGCCCACGACACAGATCCGTGAACGTGTCCTGTGTATAGACCGTCAATTTTTCGGCAGGGGCGGCGATTTTGTTGCCATTGTCATCCACGCGGCCCTCCACCAGATCATTGATCAGTTCCAGCTTGAAGGGCTGCTTGGCGAAAATCTGGCGGGCCTCATCGGGCGTGACCTCCCGCGTCGTGAAGGCGTGATTGCCACTGACGATTTTCCGCATACGGACTTCAATCGCTTCAATATCCTCGTCCGTGATGCTCTGTGGAAACTCGATATCGTAGTAAAAACCGTCCTCAATCGGCGGCCCAATGGCGATATGCGCCTCCGGGAAGCGTTCCATGACGGCCTGGGCCATCACATGGGCAAGGGAATGGCGAATGCGATACAGGTGCGTCTGTTCATACGAGTCAGACATGAGTCATGTGTCCTTTATCGATTGAGTGGTAGGACTGTCGTTAAACATCTGTGCGTGTTGCGCCTGACGCGCAAGGTTTAACTCGCCTCAAACACGAGGCCGAGAGGCACGAGAACTCAAAAAGACTGAGGCCGTGCGGCAGCAGCAGGAGGACGACAAGCGCAGGTGATTATAGGCGGAGTTGTGGCCTATGCCAACACAGGAACGGCGCAGACATTACTGCATCACCTGTCGGTGCGTTCCCGTGTGGCAACTATCCAAAGCGTCATGTGGGATGATCGGGGGTGAAGACTTACTTCTGCACAACCAGAACATCCGAGATCACGACAGCGGCCATCTCACGGGTCGCACGCTTGCCGTCATCGTTAGTTCGAGGATTTGCCGTGTCGCGGCCATCATCCGTGACGCGGATGAAATAGCTCTCTAACACGTCCAGGGCGAGGAGATTATCAATCGTATCTTCGATCCCATCTTTATCGAGGGATTCAACAACAATGTGGGTCGTATCAATCACCGCATAACGCACCGCCGGGGTATCGGTCATTTGCTGTGTCACACGATAAGAAAGATCCATCTGGCGGCGCATATAGTCCATTGTGACAAAGGTTGCTGTATAGACTGTACCATCATCCATGCGTACAATGACATCGCACGCATCACCCTCACGATTAATTTCAAACCAGACTTCATCGGGGGTATGTATGGAAATCAGCGGTGTTTGAGCTGACGTATCCATGATAAAACCTCAAATCTCTACATTCTTGCCACAGTATATGCCATATTCTAACCCTGATCGGTTAAGGCTTCGTAAAGAAGCACCCCCCGCAGGGCCTATAACTTACTTGTGAATTGAGGTACAAATAAGATTAAGTGCGGCCTTGCCGCGAGAATTATGGGCTATCGCGTGTCCTGTGAGGTGGATTTGGGTTTGCTCTTACAACGCTGACCTGTCTAAATATTCATTCTAAAACACGACTTCTTGAGGAGGCGCGAAGATGCAAATCCGTTTTGCTTACACCTGGGTTGATCCCGAAAAGACCATTCTGCGCTATACCGCCAAAGCAGGCTGGAACTGGCGCGATTATCATGCCTGTGCGCGGGTGGCAACGATCATGCTCAAGCCGGGGCAGACCCCTATCGATATTCTGATTGATCTCAGCGCGAGTGAGCGCATCCCCTCCGGCATGGCGGCGCATGGTCGCACCTTTGGCAAGCGGCTTGTGCCAGCCCTCAGCGGACGGGCGGCGGTGATCGGGCTGCCCGCCGCTGATCTGCATACCCTGATCCCGGATGGCAGCGGCCTCCTGCCCACCGAGGACGGACAGGTGTATTTTGCGCCATCAGAGGTTGAGGCTGTCGCGCAGTTGAGGGCGTGGCGCGAGGGTGCGTAGGGACAGGGCCTGCCCTGTCCGCCTGCCCTGTCCATTTTCACGCGATGAACGGACAGGGC
>DAOTUR010000532.1:0-4384 GCA_034436915.1 Anaerolineae bacterium | reverse complement strand
GTTTTCCGTAGGGGCACGATGCATCGTGCCCCTACAAAAGACCAAACAGGGCGTTACGATCAAGACGATGGCTCAAAAACAGCATGATGACCCTGTTTTGAGATTACAAATTCCATTATAAAACGGCTTCTTAGGGGCATAGGCTATGATATGTCTCCATAACCTCAGTTTTGGATAGCGCCGCTGCCCTCACCCCAACCCCTCTCCCACAAGGGGCGAGGCGGGGAGTGGGGTGAAAAGCCCCTCTACCGCGAAGTGGGAGAGGGGTTGGGGTGAGGGTCAAGAGCACAACATACGTTAAAAAACCTACCCAAAACTCAGGTTCTATACCCGATTGATACCCAGAGAGACGTGACCGATGGAAACCCCTTACGAGACGGAAGTAAAATTTTACGCGCCCGATCTGGCAGCAATTCAGAAACGGCTGGAAGAGGCAGGCGCGGTCTGCACCGCCCCGCGCATCTTTGAGCGCAACGTGCGCTATGAGAACGAGACGCACAGCCTGAGCGACAAAGGCATTGTGCTGCGCCTGCGCCAAGACAGCCGCGTGCGCCTGACCTACAAAGAATCGGGCAAGGTCGAGGACAACATCACCCAGCGCCCTGAATGGGAGGTCGATGTGAGCGATTTTGACACGATGGAGGCCATCCTGGGCAAACTCGGCTTCAGCTCGTATCTGGTGTATGAAAAATACCGCACGACCTATGAACTGGATGGCGCGGAAATCGTGCTGGATGAGCTGCCCTACGGCCCGTTTGTGGAAATTGAAGGCGATGCGGATGCGATTCGCCGCCTGATCCAGACGCTGGCCCTGGAGACTCTCACAGCGCAGGCGGGCAGCTACGTGGGCTTGTTTGAGCGCGTCAAACGCATGTTGAATCTCAGCTTTTTCAATCTGACTTTCAAAAATTTTGAGGGCATTCAGGTTCCAGCCCGCGTCTTCACCACCAATGAGGAGGGGGCATGACAGCACCTTCTGACGAGACACAGCGTTGGGAGCGTGAGACGCTGGACAAGGCGCTGCGCCGCTCCCCGGAACGCAAAGACGAATTTACCACCTCATCGGGGACGCCCGTCAAGCGCCTGTATACGGCGGACGACCTGCCTGCTGATTTTGCGGCGGAACTGGGCTATCCGGGCGAGTATCCCTACACACGCGGCGTGCAGCCGAGCATGTATCGCAGCCGCTTCTGGACGATGCGCCAGTATGCCGGATTTGGCACGGCGGAGGAATCGAATCAGCGCTACCGCTTTTTGCTGGCCCAGGGGCAGAGCGGCCTGTCCGTCGCGTTCGATCTGCCGACGCAAATTGGCTATGACGCCGATGACGCGATGGCGGCGGGCGAGGTGGGCAAGGTCGGCGTGAGCATCTCCAGCCTGGACGATATGCTGATGCTGTTCGATCAGATTCCGCTCGATCAGGTCTCGACCAGCATGACGATCAACGCACCGGCGTCGGTGCTGCTGGCGATGTATCTGGCGGCGGCCAGACGCCAGGGTGTGAGCGCCGACAGGGTGCGCGGTACGGTGCAGAACGATATTTTGAAAGAGTACATCGCACGCGGCACGTATATTTACCCACCTGCCGCGTCGATGCGCCTGATCACGGATATTTTTGCCTACTGCAAGGATCATGTCCCCGGCTGGAATACCATCAGCATCAGCGGCTATCACATCCGCGAGGCGGGCAGCACGGCGGTGCAGGAGGTGGCATTTACGCTGGCAAATGGCATCGCCTATGTCGAAGCCGCGCTCAAAGCGGGCCTGAGCGTGGATGAGTTTGCACCGCAGTTGTCGTTCTTCTTCAATGCCCACAATAACTTCCTCGAAGAAATTGCCAAATTTCGGGCGGCGCGGCAATTATGGGCCACTATCATGCGTGAGCGTTTCAAGGCGCAAGACCCGCGCTCACTGATGCTGCGTTTTCATACGCAGACGGGTGGCAGCACGCTCACGGCCCAGCAGCCGGAGAACAATATCGTGCGTGTGGCGCTGCAAGCCTTAGCCGCCGTCATGGGTGGCACGCAGTCGCTGCATACTAACAGCATGGACGAAGCCCTCGCGCTGCCGACGCAAAAAGCGGTACAGGTGGCGCTCCGCACGCAGCAGATCATCGCGCATGAGAGCGGCGTGGCTGATACCGTCGATCCGATGGCGGGGAGCTATGCGGTGGAGGCGCTCACGGCCTCGATTGTGCAGCAGGCGCAGGATTATCTTACGCGCATTGATGAGATGGGCGGGGCGCTGGCCGCGATTGACGAGGGCTATATCAATCTGGAGATTCAGGATGCGGCCTATGCTCATCAACGGGCCGTCCAATCCAAAGAAACCGTCATTGTCGGCGTGAATGAGTTTGTCGCCAAAGACGAGATCAAGCCGGAGCTTTTGCGCGTTGATCCCGCGATTGAAGCGGCAGCGCATCAGCGGTTGGCGGCATTACGGGCGCGGCGCGATAACGAACGGGCCAGTTCCCTGCGCGATCAACTGATGCAGGCGGCACGCGGCACAGACAATCTGATGCCGCTGATGGTTGAGGCTGTCGATTCTGATGTGACTTTGGGGGAGATTTGCCACACGCTGCGGGCGGTCTTTGGTGAGTATCGGCCTAAGACGGTAGTGTAGAAGATTTGAATGACCATTCGTTACTCTAATTTACCGTATTGACATTGCAAATGCATCTGCTTCAGCAATAGTATCGAAGCACTCAAAGCTGTGAGCAATTCCCAACACGGAAGATGCTTGCACACAATGGAGCGCATTGTTGTTTTCGTATCGATCCTGTAATGCTTGGTGAGACAAATACTCACCGTAGTAATGGTATGTTGTGGTAAGAGTAATACTGACCGCAAACAGCAATGCTATGACCACTAATGCACTCAGGAGCAAAGGCTTGCGAATTGCTTCTTTGTTTGTTTTCATGTTCAACCTCATTTAATATCTGGCTGACGAATATCTGTAGAGTGATTGTGTTTGGATTAGTACTCTACAGATATTTGATTTATTCATATGAGGCTTAATCAACCTTACTTGATTTTCCACCACCCCCACCAAATGGGAATCCAATCAAAGCCCATTGGCTATTCGTATATGTAAACGAGACACCACCACCTTGGTTTGCTAACTTCCATATAGTCGTCGCGTTTGCTGTACAGGTGGTAAGTGCAGACCATATCCCAGCGTGATTGTTGTTACTTTGACCATTATTCAGAACATGACTAACTGTATTCCAGCCAGTGTTGAAATAGTAAGTCCAGTGACCTGTACCACAACTTTGCTGAATACTGCGAATAGCCGAAACTTGGTTTAAAGCAAATTCAATAGATTCATCAACAGTGTCAAAACACGCAAACTGATTTTTTCCAGTGATCTCAGCACAGTGAAATGGTGTACCAACGTTGTAGAGTTTCAGAATGTTCTCAGGACTAATAGGCTCACCATGCAAGGTATATGTCCATGTAATTTTGCTGAGATCTATTGTCCGGGTTTCCTGAGCTTTAACTCCAAATGATCCAAACATCAGGATCATAAATATGATAATCATAGATTTGTAGCTGTGCGTTTATATACTCCCAAAATAATAGGCAATGGTTGCTCAAAATCCATGATTTACTGAATTTCTTGCACTTCACTGTAAAGTAATTGCATAATTTTGTCAATCATTTTTATTACAGTTAGAGCAGTAATATATTAATAATTTTTGATCATAAGATGTGAAAGTAGGTGTTTATGTGAGGGCGCAACATGTCGGTAGGTCAGCATTATAAAAGACTATTAATGGCTCAATCATCGAACAAAGCTCTCAGTGCAGTTCCTAGCCCAGGCAGAAGCCCATCTTCTGTCAGCGTATCGCCCACACGATAAATCTGCTGTGTGCTGCCTGCGGATTGTACCGTGATGATCTGGCTTTGCGGCTCAACCAACCACACGCGCTGAACCCCATCCTGAAGATAGAGATCCGCCTTTTTCACAACATCGACATATTGATCGTTGGGAGAAATCACCTCAATAGCGAGATCAGGGGTGTTCTGGCGATAGCTGGTCAGACGCTCCATTTTGGTGTACATCACATCCGGGATGCGAGAGCCTTTGACGCACTGAGCGGGCGGGGTGACGACAAAGGCGGTCTCCTGATAGACCTCGCCAAGTCCCTGCTGTTCCAATGCCAGCAGCAGCACAAACAGGCGCTTGATGATCAGACTGTGCAGAAAACCGCCGCGTATACGGGCCATCCATTCGCCACTGATCCATTCTTCTCCTTCGTGCTCGGAGAACGCAGAGAGAAATGTTTTAAGAGAGGTCGTCAGAGGCGAAGTCAACATGTCAAACTCTTTGGCTGATCTGCTCTCATTATACAAGCAAGAGAACATGGTATGCTCTGCAAAAT
>DAOTUR010000531.1:0-4596 GCA_034436915.1 Anaerolineae bacterium | reverse complement strand
CATGGGTGTCGTGGGCGAAACGCGCATCATCCCCGACACGCTGGAGAACACCTATCAACAGTTGAAGACCGTGTGGCGCGAGTTGTATCCCTAAAAACGTTCATCTGTACAACATAACCCTACAAAACCATATCAAAAACTGAGACAGAAGGAATTTTTCTCACATGACACAATCCAATGGCAAACACGCCCGCGACGTGGTGATTTTGAGCGCGGCCCGCACAGCACAGGGACGTTTTCTCGGCGGGCTGGCCGGGGTGAGCGCGGCGGACTTGGGCAAAACGGCCTTTCGTGCGGCTGTTGAGCGCAGCGGTATCAATGCCGCCGATGTGAATGAGGTGCTGGTGGGCAATGTTGTGAGCGCCGGGGTCGGGCAGGCGCTGCCCCGTCAGATCAGCATTGGCGCAGGCGTGCCGGAGACCGTCGGCGGCGTTGCCATCAACAAGGTGTGCGGCAGCGGCCTCAAGGCGGTCATGCTGGCATCGAGCGCGATCAAGGCGGGCGATGGCGAGGTCTTCTTAGCGGGCGGCGCAGAGAATATGAGCGCAGCCCCGTTCCTGAATTTTTCGCAGCGCCAGGGCCAGAAATTTGGCGACGTGATCATGAAGGACGCGCTGCAAAAAGATGGCCTGTGGTGTGCGCTGGTCGATTGGGGCATGGGCAACGCGGCGGAGTTCATCGGGCGGCAGTTGGAGATCACCCGCGAAGAGATGGACGACTTCGCTTATCGCAGCCATCAATTGGCGCATCAGGCCACCGAAAGCGGCAAATTTAAGGCCGAGATTGTGCCTGTCGTCATCAAGGGGCGCAAAGGTGAGACCGTGATTGATCGGGATGAATCGATTCGCCCCGATACCTCCGTCGCGGCGCTGGCAAAATTATCGCCTGCGTTTGAGGCCGATGGACAGGTGACAGCGGGCAATGCCCCCGGCATGAATGACGGGGCGGCGGCGCTCGTCGTTGCCAGCCGCGAGTATGCTGAGGCCCATAGCCATGCGCCCATTGCGCGTATTGTAGGCTATGGACAGGCAGCGGTTGATCCCAAATGGATTTTCTATGCTCCGGTCAAAGCGATTCCGCTGGCGTTGCAGCGGGCAGGCTGGACTGTCGATGATGTCGATCTGTTTGAGATCAATGAGGCATTTGCGGCGCAGGTCTTGGCCGATATGCGCGGCCTGGAACGCGACGGGTATGCTGTGCCGATGGAGAAGGTCAATGTGCATGGCGGCGCGATTGCGTTGGGTCATCCTCTGGGGGCCAGCGGTGCGCGTGTGCTCGTGACATTGATCCATGCGCTGCAAGATCGCGGCCTCAAGCGCGGTCTGGCGGCGTTGTGTCTGGGCGGCGGCGAAGCGGTGGCGCTAGCGGTGGAATTGGAGAAGTAGAGAAAAGAATTGAACCACGAGCGATAGCCACCGAAGGTAAGGCACGAAGAACAATTTAGACTGTTCTTCGTGACCCTTACAGCCCATCAGGTGGCAGGAGTGTCCTCATCCTCATCGCCAATATAGATCAGTTCCTCCAGCTTGCAGCCGAAATACTCGCACCACCCAATGACAACATGATCCTCAAATTTTCTAACATCATCCTGAAGCCAACTTACCACCGTATTTGGAGCAACGTTAAGCGCTCTCATAAGTTCAGTTCGTTTAATACGACGCTTTTCTTGACGTTCTTTCTCGGTCAATAAAAAGAGCACTCTGTTACGTATGCGTTTACCCATTTACGATGCTCTTTCCTTTTATCTAGTTGATAGTATATTCCTTTTAGGTGTATACTATTGTTTGTCAATCACTCACCTGAAAAGGAATTGTTCAATGACATATCTGCCCATGTTCCCTGAGCACGACTCAGAGAACGATGATACCCCTTTGCCCCTGCTTGTCGCAAAGAAATGGGGCTTTCCGCTGGCCTTTCACATTGTGGAGGGCAAATATCTGTACGCGATCCAGGATTGGGTACGGGGTTTGTTTGGAGAAGATGATATTCGCCATATCTGGGCAAAGTTCAAAAAGCAGAATCCCGAGTTTGATACGTTATCTTCAGGATCACGTATGGCATATAAAACCTCTAATGGCAGAACACAAATGCGTGATTTTGTAACGGCAAAGGGTTTGTATTTGCTGACGCAGAATTTGCGTGCGGTCAACTCAAGACCTGCGCTCAAAGAAATCAGAGAGTTTCTTGCAGCGGCAGGCGTTCTTGTCGATGAGATGCGCCGTGACGAAGATTTAATTGTGTTCTCGTCCAAAATGACGCCCGAACAAATGCTGTCGGCCAAAGAACGCGCCGAAGACGCCATCCGTGAAGCCTATTATAAGCAGGGGAAAACCAAACAGTGGGTTGATGCGCGGATGGATAGCCGTGTGAAACGCAATCGTTTTACCGCCGCCTTGAGTAAAGCCATCATCGAAGCCATGAACCCCAAGCGCTATGCCACAGCCACAGATAATATTTACATCGGGCTATGGAATCGCACAGCGGTTCATCTCAGACAGGAGTTATCGCTCCCCAAACAGGCCAATCTGCGCGATCATCAGCCGCAAATGGCGCTGCATTTTCAGGGGATTGTCGAAGAAGCCGTTGCCCATGAACTCGGTGAAAAAGAAGAAGTCACCTGGGCGGAAGGCTGCCATATCATTGAGACAATGGCCGAGATGGTTCGCCCCTGGACAGAGCAAATGAGCGCACGTCTCAAGATGGACATCGCCACAGGCCGCCCTCTCCTCGCACAAGGATAAAATCGTCGGGCATGATCCCCATCATGCCCTCTCCTACGACTTCCCCTCTTCAATCGCCCGTTTTGCCATGCGATCCACCACGCCCGGCAGAAAGACCTTGAGCACCGTTCCCAATTTGACGCGGGCGCTGGCAATGATCACATCGCGCCGCCGCCGCCGCATCGCCTGGATGATGATCTTCACACAGTCCTCAACGGGCATGACCTCCTGCTCCGTCAGATGACTCGTCACCAGCGGCTGACCATCCGCGCCCAATGCCCGCTCACGCATGGCTGTTTGCACGAATCCAGGGCTGATGACGCACACATCGACGCCTGTCCCCATCAACTCAATTCGCAGGCTGTCGAAGAAGCCCTGCATGGCGTGCTTGCTGGCGGCGTAAGCGCTGCGCGTCGGCACGCCCGTTTTGCCCGTCACGCTTGATACGGCGACGAGCAGCCCCTTTGAGGTTTTGAGATAAGGCAGCGCGTAATGCGTGCAGTAGACGCTGCCGAGATAGTTCACGCGCATGATGCGCTCAAACAGCGTCAGATCGGTGATATCTTCAAATGCGGCCCACATGCTGATGCCCGCATTGTTGACCAGCACATCAATGCCGCCAAAATGATCAATCGTCCTGTCGATCAGGCGCTTGCAGGCGTCGGGGTCGGTCACATCGGTGGGCACAACCAGCGTGCCGGGGTACGTCTGCGCGAGCGCATACAGGGCCTGCTCATCGCGGGCGGCCAGCACCACTTTGGCCCCCAGGCGGCTCAATTGGCGGACGAGTTCAGCGCCAATGCCCGATGACGCGCCTGTAACAATCACGACTTTGTTTTTCATGCCGAGTCCTCTGGTACACGATGAAGAAAATTTGAGTCAAGCGCAGCGATGGATGAGCGCAAAAAAGCGCTATAAGACCAATGCGGCATTCTCGGCATGGCTGTCTGTCGGGATTTCGACGGGGAGTTTGCGCCCGTTTTTATCGAAGATCGGCGTATGGCTCAGGCCCCATTTCTCTTGCACAAACTGCACGCTCGTCTTGAGGACGCCCATGCCATAGCGCACCGACGGCCAGAAGGAGATCGATGACGCCTCTTCAAAATACTTGGTCGGGCAGGAGATTTCGCCGATGCGGTAGCCAAAATAAATCGCCTGCGCCAGTATCTGATTGTCGAAGACAAAATTATCGCTGTTCTCCTCTAGCGGCAGCGCCAGCAGCACCTCTTTGGAGAAGGCGCGGTAGCCGGTGTGATATTCCGAGAAGTAAGCGCCGATCAGCCAATTCTGCGCGAAGGTCAAAAAGCGGTTGAAGATGTATTTGTAGACGGGCATCCCACCCTTGAGCGCCCCGCCAAGCAGCACCCGTGAGCCGAGCGCAATATCATATTCACCGAAGGCGATCATAGACGCCATCGACACGATCAGGCGCGGCGTGTACTGATAATCGGGGTGCAGCATGACGACCACATCGGCCCCACGTTCCAGCGCCGCCCGATAGCAGGTCTTTTGATTGCCGCCATAGCCGCGATTCTTGGGATGGACAATCGTATCAATGCCCAGCCGCCGCGACAGATCAGCCGTATCATCGCGGCTTTGATCGTCCACCAGGATCACGATATCAATCAAATCGTGGGGAATCTCGCCATAGGTGCGTTCCAGGGTCTTTGACGCATTATAAGCGGGCATCACAACGGCAATGCGTTTTTGATTCAGCATGAGGTGTCCCACAGTCTCAACAAGCAAATGAGATCATCGTGACATACTCCCCACGCCTAAAGGCGGGGGCGTCTGCCGTGAACGCCGGATGCCGTGCGTGACGCAGGGGCTTCCTCCGACTGAGACAGCATGAGGCGATGCCCCGCCTCAACAATAT
>DAOTUR010000530.1:0-3956 GCA_034436915.1 Anaerolineae bacterium | reverse complement strand
TGCATTGGCGGCGGGAGCAGCGCGAATCGCCCACCCCCGCGCCGACAACGCCTTAGAAATAACCCTGCATCAAGCGCACGAACCAGCCCGGAATCAGCGGATCAGTCGCGCCATCATACACAGGCGCATACGGCTTAAGATCGAGAATCGGCGTGCCATCCATCGCATCCAGGCCGCGCACGCGCACAATATTGCCCTCCACTCCCATAATCTTGACAGCCGTCAGGCCGATCTTGTTGGGGCGATGGCGGGCACGCTGGGCAAAAATCCCCAATTCGGGCATATCCTCACGCTCACGCGGGCGGCGCACGAGATGCGTCTTCATATCAAATTCGGCATTGTGCATGTAAAACACCACGATCACATGCGACCAGTCCTCCAACCCCTGCAAGCCCGCCGCCAGCTCCGGCTCAATATGAATCTCCGTCACAACCTGCCCCCAGGCGGCATCGGCGGCATCCATCACCGTATTATGCACAACGCCAATCGGCGTGAGTGTCAATGCGTCCATGTCTCTCTCCTGCGCTGCGATATAAATCTGTGGATATTGTAGAACTTCGCTCATGCTGTGCGAAAGTCTCATGTGAGGACGATCAAAATTCGCTATGCTCATACAAACGAAAACAGGATGCTCAGAGGGATAGAGATATGCCAGTCACCGTGTATAAGCTCGATAATGAACCCATCATTCACGCCACCTTCAGCGGCGATGTGGTCGCGTCGGATATTGTGGCGATGTACCAGAAATCGGCGGCCATTATGGGAACTAGAGGCGAAACCTTCTTTCGTGTAGCGGATTTTCGCCAGGCGGACAGCGATCTGATGAACGTCCTGACCATCATTCGCACCGTCTCCGGCGGAGAGGAGGCGGGATCAACCCGCGATCCGCGCATTAAAGGCGTGATGCTGGGAGATGGCAAATGGGTGAAAATCGGCCAGACGACGCTGAATCAAATGAACCTGGGCAGCACAATTCCGCTGTTTGAGAAGCTGGGCGAGGCGCTGGATTATGTGCGTGTGCAGATCGCGCTTGGCAATCATCTGTCGCTTTAATAACCTCAGTTTTGGATAGTGCTGTTGCCCTCATCTCTCACACGGAGCGAGGAGGAGTACAACATGGTGACGCCCTGTGTGATTGGCGGCGTGACAGAAGGGGCAGCACACGGCGTTCCTGTGCTACAATAGCGGCATGTGCTGACCGCTGATTCAAGGAGTTCTGCTTCGTATGACATCCAAAGAGACAATCAACAACGCTCTCAAAGAGGCGATGAAGGCCAAGCAGAACGAGCGCCGCGATGCCATTCGTTCGCTCATGAGCGCGATTAAACAGGTTGAGATTGATACCCGCGCTGACCTGTCGGAAGATCAGATCATCAGCGTGCTGCAAAAAGAGGTCAAGACGCACCGCGAGACCATCACAGAACTCGGCAAAAGCGACAATGATCACAGTGACCAGATTGCTCAGTCAGAATTGGCAATCACCATCATTGGCGAGTTTCTGCCGCAGCAGATGAGCCGCGAAGAGATTGAAGTCATCGTGAAAGCCGCGATTGCCCAGACCGGAGCCACGACGGGCAAAGAGATGGGCAAGGTGATGGGCGTCGTCCAGCCGCAAACGAAGGGCCGCGCCGATGGCAAACTCGTCAGTGAGATCGTCAAAGCGATACTGGGGTAAACAACCGTCATGACCGCCTGGATTGCGGCACGGTTGGCGCGTCTCACGCGCCTGCCTGAGGACAACGCCCATCGGATCGTGCATCAGGTGTTCGTTGGGTTGGCAGCAGCTTTATTTGTGCTGGTGGCAACCCTGATTGTGGCGTTTGATCATGTCTTCCCCAGTTTTAACGAGTCGGCGCGCCTCCGCATTGGCGGCGTGGCAGAGCACGCTGTCACCGCCCCGGATGCGACGTTTGAAAGCACGATTCTCACCAATGAGGCCCGCAGCAAAGCGCGTCGTGATGTCGCCCCCGTCTATGACCCTCCTGACCCCAATGTCTCGCGCCAGCAGACCGATCTGGCGCAGGAAATTCTGGCCTTCATCCAGAATGTGCGGCATGATCCCTATGGAACGCTGGACGAAAAAATCCAGGATCTCAACAATATCACAGCGCTCACGCTTGATCCCAAAGTTGCGGCCTTCATCCTCAAGACCGATGAGGACACATGGAGCGCCATGCAGGATGAAATCATCAACGTCCTGCCGCGTGTGATGCGCGATTCGATCCATCCGGGCGATGTAAACACTGCCCGCGCCCAACTGCCAACGCAGATCAGCATCCGCTTCAATCCACAAGAGCGTTCGGTGATCGTTGCCATCATTGAAGATTTGCTGCGCCCCAACACCTTTGAGAATGTGGAAGCCACAGAGCAGGCGCGGCGTGATGAGGAAGCAGCGGTCATGCCTGTCGTGCGTCGTTTTGTGCGCGGTGAGAACGTGGTGGATGCAGGCCAGCAGATTACCGCCACTGATTATGAGGCTCTGCAAGCGCTCGGTTTGCTGCTGTCGGACAACGCCCACATGCAGGAGATTCTGCGGGCCTTCATCGCCTGTACGCTGGTGATGGTGCTGCTCGGCCTGTATATGACGCGCTTTGAGCCGGATCTCGTCTACCGCGAGACGCGCTTGCTCATGCTGCTGTCTGTCATTTTCCTGCTGGTGCTGGCGCTGCTGCGGGGGTTGGGGGTTCAAGGCAATCTCTATTTATTCCCGACGGCCTCGCTTGCGCTGGTCTACGTCGCGGTGGTCGGGCCGCATCTGGCGATTATCGCTTCACTGGGGCTGGCGCTGCTCACCGGGATGATGGCAAACAACTCGCTGGAAGTGGCGACCCTGATCGCAGCGGGCAGCATCATTGCCGCGTTTTCGCTGCGGCGGGCGGAGCGTCTGAACGCCTTCTTCTTTGCCGGGCTGCTGGTGGGGATTATTGATGCCACAGTGGTAGGCATCTTCACCCTGGCGACGCCGCTCCAGGGTAATGATCTGGCTTCGGCCAGTCGGTTGGTGGTGGCCCTCTTCAGCGGCGCACTCATTACGCCCGCAACCGCGATTGCGCTGATGTATATCATCACCGTCATCTTTAATCTGACGACGCCGCTCAAACTGATCGACCTGAGCCAGCCGAATAAGCCGCTCTTGCAGCGCCTGCTGCGCGAAGCCCCCGGAACCTATCAGCATTCGCTGCAAGTGGCGAATCTGGCAGAACAGGCCGCCAATGCCATCGGAGCCGATGCCCAGATTACCCATGTGGCAGCGCTGTATCATGACATTGGCAAGATGCTGAATCCGCTCTATTTCACGGAGAATCAGCAGGGCATTTCCAATCCTCATGACACCCTTAATGATCCCTATCGCAGCGCCGATATCATCATTCGCCATGTGACAGAAGGCAATGAACTCGCCAAGCAGTACCGTCTGCCGCGGCGTGTGCGCGATTTCATCCTGGAGCATCATGGGACAACGACAGTCTATGTCTTCTATCAAAAAGCGCTGGCGCAGGCGGGCGGCGATAAATCGGCAGTGGATCAACAGGATTTCACCTATCCGGGGCCAGCGCCGCGCACCCGTGAGACAGCAATTTTGATGCTGGCGGATAGCTGTGAGGCGGCGGTACGTTCGGCCCGCTTGCAATCGCGCAGCGACATTAATGATATCGTCACGAGCATTTTTGAGAGCAAGCGCAAAGAAGGCCAGTTGGATCAATCGGGTCTGACGCTTGGCGATTTGCACGCCATTCACGAGACCTTTGTGAATATCCTGCAAGGCATATTCCATCCGCGCCTGAATTATCAACAGGCACTCAGCGGCAAACAAACGCCCCACATCGAAGCGCCGCGCCCTGATACCCGCATCTCCCCCACCGCAACCGGGCTTGAACGCATCCCTGAGATTTTAGCGACGGCCAGCGGCCTGGATAAACGCGCTACGATGTCGATGGAAGTGACGCCGATTCCTGCGC
>DAOTUR010000529.1:0-3133 GCA_034436915.1 Anaerolineae bacterium | reverse complement strand
TCTTTCTCACCAGCCTGCCGCTCAAGCTGCTGCTGGCGCACAATCTGCCCTGGGAGATCGATTATGTGCCGCTGATCTGGCGTGGATGGCAGTTTTTGCAGGGCGGGCCGTTTCCCGCCGTTGGCACATTGTCCAGCGTGGCCGCCTATAACATGCCCTTTCTCGTGTGGCTGCATCTGCCCGCGCTGGCCCTCACGCATCATGCCGGATTGACGATGCTGCTGACGATGCTGGCCTGGAACGCCCTCACGAGTGCCTATCTGTATGCCCTGGGCCGCGTCCTGTTTCGCCCGATTGTGGGCGTTTTTGCGGTGCTCATCTTTGCCTTTAGCCCTGTCGGAATCAGCGGCGCGTATACCTCGTGGGCGCAGCTTCTGCTGCCCGGCTTCTATACAATGACGCTGTATCATCTGTGGCAGTGGCACGCCACCGACAAAGCCCGACACCTCGCGCTGTGCGGCGTCATCGCTCTGTGCGCCTTCATGACGCATTTCTCCGCCATCATGTTGTTTCCGTCGCTGCTGCTGGGGGCGCTGCTGCTGCGTGTGCGCTGGTCGCTGCGTCCGCTGCTCATCGGCGGCGCGATTGGCGGGCTGCTGCTGGCTCCTTATCTCCTGTTTGAGGTCGGGCGCGGCTTTGCCGATGTACGAGCCTTCGCTACGCGCAAGGTGCAAATCGCGCCAGATATACTGGCGCAGTATGAGCAATACAAAGCGGAAAATAGATTACCTGTCGTGTCTGGCGTGAACAGCGCTGCCCAAGCGGCCCCAACCTTGCCGCCAGACAGCCCCGATGACGAGGCGATTCCTCCCGCCGCCTCTGTGCAGGATCGGATTGTGAAGCGCCTGAATGAGACATGGCTTCAGATCAAAACGGTACTCATACTGCCCTCCACCCAGGAATTCGCCTCTCTGCCCGCCTTCAATGGTGTCAATGTGCTGATGACGCTTTCGCTGTGGGGCGCTGTGGGGTGGGGGGTGTATCGCACAGGGCGTGTGATCTGGCGCAGCGGACGACGCAATGCCTGGCTGTTCTGGCGCGAGAGTGATGCGGGGCGGGCGCTGTTGGTGGCAGGATTTGGGCTGCTGGCGACGGGCCTCATGATTGCCTTGCACGCAGGCCAGTATACCTATTATTATGGGCTGCTCGGCCCGATGTATCTGCTCATCGCCTATGCCTGGATGGAAGTGTGGCGCTCTCGATTGCTCGTCGGGCGCGGGCTGATTGTGCTGCTGGCGATCTTATGGTTTGTGAGCAACAGCGCGGATCGTCTGACGGGCTATCAGCAGCATGATGATACGGCGTTTACAGCCCTCAACACGTCTCTGTATCGCCACACGCAGGCCGTGACCGATATCATCGCGCAGGATTGGGGACGGACAGAGCCTGTCACTGTCAGCTATGATCTGCTGGCAGAGCAGCCCAATTTCTGGTGGCTGCCCGCCTGGGGCAGCGTCGATCCGCTGTATCGCGTGGGTGCGCCGTATGATGTGCTCCTCGCTATGAATCACAATCTGACCAACACCAACACATCCCTGTCAGGGCCTGCCGATCAGCCGGATTACATCGTGATTTACACGCCTGCGCTGGCCCGCTATGAGCAAAATCGCTATCTCGAAATCGGGCGCGATGGCACGACGGTGGTGTTAAAGCCGCGCTTAGAGCCGTGACGCCGCGCTGCCGACAGAGCTAATGCCTGACTCCGGGCCGCACGTCCTCTCTCAAGATCATGTTGAGGGATATTCCTACCGCGCTAACGCACCGTTCTCCTCTGCCCGCTTTGAGGTAACATGAGGCGCATGTTGACCGTTTGAAAGAGATATGCGCCTGATGACTGCTCCCCGCACCACCCGCCCGATTGACAATGTTGATCATCTTGGCCCGTTTTCGCTGCACCGCCTGGATGTGGCGCTTTTTATCTTCATTGGCGGCTTTATCGCGCTGGTGCTGCTTGATTTTTTCGCTCAGGGCGGCGATTTTTCTCCCTTTATGCTGGTGCTGGCACTGCACAATCACCTGGGGCGCTTTACGCTTCTCATCGCCGTGCTAATGTTTTTGCTGGCCGCCTATATTGGGCTGGTACGCCATGCCGATGTGACGCCGTATTTTCTGCGCGGGGCCTACGTCGTGTGGGGGACATTGATCGCGGAGGTTGTGCTTGGCGGCGTGATGTATGTCATCTTTGGCGCACGTCCGGCGCAGGATGTGCATCTGATTTATGGCGCGGGGGCGTTTCTGGCGCTGCCCTTTTTCTATTACGTCGAACGCACCTCGCCCAAACGTCCGGCGATGGGCAGCTATCTGTGGGGCTTCGCGCTGATGGCCGGGATTATCATCCGCTGCCTCTCAACGGGGGCGATATAGGACTGTGAACCAAAGAGGACACGGAGGACGCAGAGAAAGACCAATACTGTGCTTGGTATTTTCAACACAGGAACCAGAAAGAGCACATAACGCTGTCTACATCTTCATTTCCATAGGGGCATCAGCGCACAACGATGCAATAAGGTGACGGGCTTCCGAGAGCGATGAGACAACAGCGAGGGCTTCTTTCATCTCGGCATCGCTCAAAAACGCCTGCTGAATGATGAGCCGCGCCAGAGGGTTGCGAGCGACAATGACAACATATCCCAGCCCGTACCAGCGTGCAGCCAACATCGGTTTTTTCATCTCGCGCAGACGACGGTTTGGAAGGGGTATTTTAAACCCCATATTGACAATGGTATGCGCCCTGCCACCCTTCTGGATTCCCATCGCAGCGGTTTCGTTTACCCCTATGATGTAATTGACCACACCTATGAATCCATCGAACTCCCAACGCACAATGGTTTCGTCAGCATCATCCCACATATAACGTACATTCATCGAATCGGCGCGAGAGACCCCTGCCTTTAGGCATGGGGAGGGAGTGCGCCTTGTCCTTTCTGGTAGGTATAGCCATCAGAGTGGTGAAGCGTCTTGAGATGTTTGTGCGATGCCGTGACTTTGCCGAGCGCTGTCACAAGATCAAAGCTTCCTGTGGCGCGGCAGGCAACACGTCCGACATAGGTTCCCGCATACTTGCCAGTTGGTACAATCGCCTTGACGATATGACCTGTTTGAAACCCGAAATGACGTTTCTGGCGCAGGCGAT
>DAOTUR010000528.1:0-7856 GCA_034436915.1 Anaerolineae bacterium | reverse complement strand
TGCTTGTGGCTGAGTGAGCTAACAGGGGAGAAGATCGTGCTGCCGAGTGAGCAGCAGTGGCAGCGGGCGGCGCAGGGAGACAAAGGGTATGTGTATCCCTGGGGGAATGAGTGGGACGGATCGCGCTGTAACAACTCGGTCAAACCCTTTGACAGCAAACAGACAACGCCTGTGACGCAGTACGAAGGCAAGGGAAACAGTCCGTATGAGGTGGTGGATATGGCGGGAAATGTGTGGGAATGGTGTGCCACAAGCTATGTTTATGGTAATCAAGAAATTAATATTAATGTTGAATACCGCACGTTGCGGGGTGGTTCGTGGTTCAATACCGATACAGTCAACTTCCGCGCTGGCTTCCGTAACTGGGGCAACCCTCACGGCGGGTTCCTCAATGGGGGTTTTCGTTGTGCGCTCTTGTCCTTGTAATTCTGGTCTCTGTAGTTCTGAATTCCTGGTCTTCTGTGTCCTGTTCTCCCCCCATCCCGCGAAGCGGGCGGCGTATTTTTACCCCACCCCCACCCCGCTTCGCAAGGAGGGGCTTTTTACCCTCTCTACGGAGGGGAGGGGTTGTTGTGCCTACGCAGTGGGGAGAGCCAGCGAGGGGTTATTGGCGCTCTGATGCGTTTCAGACATCATTCTAATATGCGCTGCATACACTAGAGACATTGGAATTCGCCCTGCAACAGAAAGCGACCCGTATGGATTTAAATCGCTATACAAACAAAGCCCAGCAAGCCCTGATGCGTGCTCAGGGTCTGGCCGTTGAGAACAATCATAACACCATTGAACCCGTCCATCTGCTGCTCGCCATGATCCAGCAGGATGACGGAGTTGTGCCGCAGGTCATCCAAAAAATTGGCGCGAATCTGCCCGCCCTCACCCGCGATCTGGATACGCTGCTGGATCGTCTGCCGCGTGTGACGGGCAGCAGTAATGTGCAGGTGTCCCTCAGCCGCCCCTCGCTCAACGCCTTCAACAAGGCCGAGGCGCACGCCAAAAAGATGACCGATGAATATGTCAGCACCGAGCATATGCTGCTGGCGCTGGCCGATTCGCCCGAAGTTGGCCCGACGCTGAAAAAGCACGGCGTCACCGTCGATTCGATTTTGCAGGCGCTCTCCAGCATTCGCGGCGGCCAGCGCGTCACCTCGCAAGACCCCGAAGCCACCTATCAGAGCCTGGAAAAATTTGGCCGCGATCTCACCGAGATGGCGCGTCAGGGCAAGCTCGATCCGGTCATCGGGCGCGATGAAGAGATTCGCCGCGTCATCCACATCATCAGCCGCCGCACCAAGAATAATCCAGTGCTGATCGGTGAGGCAGGCGTCGGCAAGACCGCGATTGTCGAAGGCTTCGCTCAGCGCATCGTCAATGGCGATGTGCCGGAGGGCCTGCGCGATAAGCTGCTCATCTCGCTCGATATGAGTGCGCTGGTGGCCGGGGCCAAATATCGCGGCGAATTTGAGGAGCGCTTGAAAGCGGTCTTGAAGGAAGTCAAAGACAGCGACGGCAAAATCATCCTCTTCATTGATGAACTGCACACCGTCGTCGGGGCGGGCGCTGCCGAGGGTGCGATGGACGCGGGCAACATGCTCAAGCCCATGCTGGCACGCGGCGAACTGCGAATGATCGGCGCAACCACGCTCAATGAATATCGCAAATCGATTGAAAAAGATGCCGCGCTCGAACGGCGCTTCCAGACGATCTTCGTCGGGGAACCATCGGTTGAGGACACCATCAGCATTTTGCGCGGCCTGAAAGAACGCTATGAGGTGCATCACGGCGTCCGCATCCAGGACAGCGCCGTGATCGCCGCCGCCACGCTCAGCCAGCGCTACATCCCGGATCGCCAACTGCCCGACAAAGCCATCGACCTGATCGATGAGGCGGCGGCACATCTCAAGATGGAGATCGACTCGCGTCCGGCAGACCTGGATCGCGTCGAGCGCCATATGATGCAGTTGGAGATCGAAAAAGAGGCGCTGCGGAAAGAAAAAGACGAGGCCTCAGCCCGCCGCCTGCATGATCTGGATGAGGAACTCGCCAATATCCGCGAGGAATTTAATGCCCTCAATGGGCGCTGGCAGCAGGAAAAACAGGTCATTGGCGGCATCCGCGATATCAAAACCCAGATGGATGAGGCGCGTATCCAGTTGGAGCAGGCCGAACGTCAGGGCAACCTGGAAGCGGCGGCGCGGCTGCGTTACGGTACGCTACCCGAACTGGACAAAGAACTGCACCGCCGCGAAGACAGCTTCAATGAGATGCGGGCGGCAGGCGGCATGATGCTTAAAGAAGAGGTCGATGCCGATGAAATCGCCCGCATCGTCTCGCGCTGGACAGGTGTGCCTGTGTCACGCCTGATCGAAGGCGAAATTGAGAAATTGATGCACATGGAAGATCGCCTGCATGAGCGCGTCGTCGGGCAGGAAGAAGCGGTGCGGGCGGTGGCCTCAGCCGTGCGGCGCTCACGGGCCGGCCTGCAAGACCCGAATCGCCCGATTGGGACGTTCCTGTTCCTCGGCCCGACGGGTGTGGGCAAGACCGAGATGGCACGTTCACTGGCCGATTTCCTGTTCGATGACGAGAGCGCCATGATCCGCATCGATATGAGCGAGTACAGCGAAAAGCACGCTGTGGCGCGTCTGATCGGTGCGCCTCCCGGTTATGTCGGCTATGAGGAAGGCGGCCAGCTCACCGAGGCCGTGCGCCGTCGTCCATACAGCGTTGTGCTGTTCGATGAGATCGAGAAGGCACACCCGGAAGTCTTCAACATCTTTCTGCAAGTCTTCGATGATGGCCGCCTGACCGATGGACAGGGCCGCACGGTGAATTTCACCAACACCGTCATCATCATGACGAGCAACGTGGGCAGCGATGTCATCAAGCAGTTGGGCGGCACAGAACCCGCCAAAATGCGCCGCGCCGTCATGAGCGCCCTGGACAAGCATTTCCGCCCGGAATTCCTGAATCGCCTGGACGATATCATCACCTTCCACAGCCTATCCCGCGAGGACATCGTTCGCATCGTCGATATTCAATTGGAACGGCTCAAGGAACTGCTGACCTCACGCCGCGTCACGCTGGAACTCACGGCGGATGCCAAGTTCCTGCTGGCTGAGAACGGCTTCGATCCGGTCTACGGCGCACGTCCGCTCAAGCGCGTGATTCAGCGCGAACTGCAAAACACCCTCGCCAATGCGCTGCTCATGGGCCATGTCCACGAGGGCGATCATGTGGTGGTGGATGTGAGCGGCGACGACAGCGAGGGCAATACACTGAGCTTCACGACGATGCAGGTCGCCCGCTAACCTCACCTCATTCCATACACGCTCAAAACGGGAACGATGCTGTTCCCGTTTTTGATTCAGGGAGCGTATTCCATCGCCTCATCTGCATTTTGCGTCCAGCGGCAGAATTATCGTCTATGATAAAACATAAAAATGGGAGGGTGTATGGATCAAGCAGAGACGCTCAAAAATGCAACAGGGCTTTCGGGGATGGATCTGGGATCTCAGGTGGCCTTTGCCATGCAGGGGACGTTGATTATCTTTTTCATCGTGTCACCCATCATGGGTTATGTGCTGGCGCAGCAGATTAAAAATCGCACGCGGCTTGTGATTGGTGGGGGGATTGGCATTTTGATTGTTCTGTGCGGCAGTATCGGCCTCACGCTGCTGTTGATTCGCCTGTTCCCCGCGGGCGCGCTGCCGGATTGGGCCGTTGTGCTGCTCAGTTTTGCCTTCAGCGGGGCGATTGGAATGATGGTGAGCCGCTATATTATGTGGGTTATGGCCGATCCGGGGACTCCTCAATGGCTGACGGAGAGCGAAAATCGTCCCTATGACGAGCTGGCTCCGTTTGAGAAGCGCCGCCGCAATGAGGTCAATCGGCGCAAAGCCGCACGCGGCGAAGGACAGGGCAAAAAAACGCGCTGACCAGACGCGATTATCTTTTGAGCCATGTCACAGCCGCATCATGCTCATGGAGATCGAAGAAGCGCACCTCATCCTGATGCTTCATCACCTTGAGCAGTTGGCTGACAAAATGCAGGAGTGACGTTTTTTCGATGACAACGGCAATCGATGTAGGTGTCGTATGCGGCATCCGCCGCCGCTGACTGATAAACGTCCGCGTCTCATTGATGAACGAGGAGAGAGGAAGCGCCGCGCCCTTCTGCACAATCAAAATGCGCGTGACGCCGCTAACAGGCGGAGTCGCATAGAGGCGCGAGATCAATTGAAAAAACTCACCCATCGTGCGATGGGTCGCCTGTTTGAGATGGATTTCGTGAATATCCTCTGCCTCAAGATAGTGATAAGCCATTTCTAGGCTGTGTGAATGAGCTATCGAGTTCCCCGCCGTGTGTGCCAACATAGTGCTCCTTCTGAGAAAGATGTAACCGTGAGGTAGGAAAAATCAAATGCTGATATAACTGATTATAACGCAATAATATGTTATGTTGTCTATTTTGGTCTCAAGCGCTTATCAAATTCTCAGAATTTGGGGAGAGTTGATTTTTAGGGTAGGTGTACAGAACAGCTTGATGCTGCCCCATCGTATTTCAATTTGAGGCGAGATTATCGTAGGGGCGACCCATTAATCGCCTCTGAAAAACGCTGTGAACCGTTGTGATTCCATTGCAGTAATGATTCACCTATCCATGCGACAACGGCCCTTGTAGGGGCAGGATGCATCCTGCCCAAGCCAAATCTCCTACAAATCAATCGGGCGCGATACATCGCGCCCCTACAAACCCGCGATGCTCATGGATAGGTGAATGATTACAAAAAGAGAGCCTTGAGCAGCATCCGCTGACAAAGGCGCTCTTTTTAAGGTTTTGACTCTGTTATATCAAGGGGTATAAGCTGCCGTGGTGGCATCGTCTGCCTCGATCTGATGCAACCAGCGCAGAGCATCGGCGCGGTGGTGATGCGGCAAGGCGGTCATGGCATCGCGCAGACGCAGCATCTTGATCATCAGACTCAAAAAATCGACACGTTTATTGGGATTGTATAAAAGCACGGTGCGGGTCGGCGAGCGCTGCGAATGCTGCTCCAAAAATTGACGGGTTTTCGCCATAAAATAGCTCAGGGGCAGCAGATCTTCGACCTCAATCATGAGAATACGCACCACAGGCGCGTCCCGACGCAGCGCGAAAATTTCGTGAAGGATTTCAAAGAGATCATCCGTCGCTTGCCGCGAGGAGGTGTGGATGGTAATCTCGTACACATCATCCATCACGAGATGACGATAGGTGACGTTACGGGTCTGAGAGTAAGTAAACATGGCATCATCTCACGGCCTGTGCAGGCTTTGACTCACATTATATGAGGAATAATCTCTCACCAAACACGTTTTAGATTCTACTCATCAAATATTAGTCTAAGAGGCATTCTGTTTTCATACAACAAACTTTCCCAGTTCGCACGCCGAGTCTCTGAGGAGAACATGTCTTATCTCATTCTCATCCGCCACTCGATCTCGCATCAGACTCCCGCTGTCTCGTCTCACGAGTGGACGCTGACACCAGAGGGGGTTGAGCGCTGTGGGCGGTTGGCTGAGCATCTCGCGCCGTATCAAGTGACGCGCATCGTCGCCAGCCCGGAACCCAAAGCGCGATTGACGGCAGAAAACACAGCGCAGATTTTGCACCTCCCCGCGCCTGAGATTGTGCCTGATTTGCAGGAGCAGAAGCGTGTAACGAGCCGTTACTACAATAGTGTGGGTGATTTTGAAGCGGCGGTCATCGCGGCCATGCAGCGGCCCGATGAGGTGCTGTTTGGCGAGGAATCGTTTACAGCGGCGCGTAATCGGCTGGATCATGCCCTGCACCATCTGATGGAGTGCTATCCCGATGACACCGTTGCAGCAGTCTCGCATGGCACGGTGATGGCGCTGTGGCTGGCTCCCCTGCTGCATCGTCCGGTAGAAGAGGTATGGCGGGCGCTGGGAATGCCCGCCTATGCTGTGATTGACTGGCCGCAAAAACGTATAATTCACCTTCAGGAGACACTAACATGATTGACCCCGAAACGATTATCACGATGTTTGGCTACAATGTGCGCCTCGCTGAGAAGCAGGTGGCGCTCATGACGCACGAGCAAAGTTTGCCGCTGGTGGGCGGCTATAACATCAACTGGCTGCTCGGCCATGTTGTCTCAAGCCGCCAGCGCGTGCTGGAGCGGTTGGAGATTCCACATATCTGGACGCCGGAGCAGCGTGCGCCCTATATGAACGGATCGCTGCCACAGGAGAAAGATGGCCTAGGCGTGCAGCGTCTGGAAGAATTATTGAAGGCCTATCAGCACGCCCAGGATTTGACCGCCGAGGGCCTGCGGATGATGACGCCGGAGGAATTCGCCGCGACCACCGAATTCCCGGAAGATCACAGCGTTGTGGATCGTTTCTTCTATCTGCAATTTCATGAGGCATTCCATGTAAGCCAGATGGTGGTCGTCGCGCAGGCGTTGGGTCTGCCGGGGGTCTGGCTCAAATAAAAGCAGTTTTGGGGAGCGCTGCTGCTCACCTCTCATCCTCTCCCACAAGGGGCGAGGCGAGGAGTGGGGTGCAAAAAGCCCCTCTCCCACGCAGTGGGAGAGGGGTTGGGGTGAGGGTGAATAGCAAAACACACGCTAAAGGTTAAGTAATATCGTCTGATACGAGGGACAACATGACCGAAATTACCATCGCCCACGTCACCATTCACCCCGCCGCCCTGGATGAGATTGCAGGCATCCAGGCTGTGGCGCAGCACATCTACCGCCAGCAGTACGCGGATGCAACCCAGGCAGATCGTCTATACAAGCGGGCCTTCTCCGAGACCAGCTTGCAGCGGGCCATCGGCAATGCGTCGTCGTGGTATTACACCGCCCGCACCGAGGATACCATCGTCGGCCTGTTTCACTTTGGCTCACCGCTGTTGGATGACTGCGAGGAGCGCAAAGAGATTTATCGTCTCTACGTCCACCCTGAGCACACGCGCCAGGGCATCGGCGGCAGCTTCATTCAGGCGATGGTGGACATTCTCAAGCCCTCTGTCGTCAATGAGGTCATCGTGTATCAGCCGCTGACGAATACGATTGGCGCGGCCTTCTACGAGAAATATGGCTTCGTGCATGATCCCCTGCGCGACAAGAGCGGCGATGGCTGCTGGGCCAAAGCCCTGTGAGCGATCTGCTCTCCTCCGCCGAGCGCTGGCAGATGGTGAAGGCGCAGATTCGGCGGCTGTGCGACAGGCTGTTTGATTATTGGTCATCTCATGTCGATGAGGCATAGCATCATGCGGATTACCATTACGGGCGGCACAGGCAAGCTGGGGCGGCATCTCCATGACATTTTAAGCGCACATCACACGGTCACAGCCCTGGGACGCGAGACGGATATCACAGATTTTCGCACGCTGCGCGACACGGTGCAGGCGTCCCAGCCCGATCTCGTCATCAATGCCGCCGCCTGGACAGATGTCGATGGCTGTGCGCGGGAGCCGCATAAGGCGCTGCACATCAACGGCCTGGGGGCGCAAAACGTGGCCCTGGCAGCGGCGGCGGCTCATGCGGCTGTCCTGCACGTCAGTACCGGCGAGGTGTTTGGCGGACACGCGCAGCAGCCCTATGATGAATTTTCGCCTTGCGATCCGATCAACCCCTATGGCCGCAGCAAATGGGCGGGCGAACAGGGTGTGCAGCAGGTCAATCCGCGCCATTACATCGTGCGGACGGCGTGGCTGTTTGCACATGGCGGCAAAAATTTCATCCATGCCATCCTGAATGCCGCCCGCGCCAACAAGCCGCTGCGGGTGGTCATCGATGAGGTGGCGAATCCGACCTACAACAACGATCTGGCTGACGCCATCG
>DAOTUR010000527.1:0-1900 GCA_034436915.1 Anaerolineae bacterium | reverse complement strand
GCTTGTTTGGCGACATCGCGTATTGTGGGCATACTATTACTTCAAAATTGAACCGTTTCAATAATGAAAACACAAAACAGATCTTTTGTCAATCACCTGATCGGGTATTCGGGCATGACGCATCGTTTTTTTGGCAAAAATATAAACCAAAATGGGTCTCATCGATCCCTTGAAAAATTGGCCCCGGTTTTGGACTGGTCCTAATCACAGGGGATTATGCAAAAACCCGTGTGGCTGTATTGATACGACGCCGATTTTGCGGCACAATCGGGCAAACACAGTCAACAGAGAAGGATAGAATCATGCCGCCTCAACCGCGTTGGCAGCCCTTGACGCAGATTTCGCTCATTGCAAGTGTGGTCGAAGGCATGCTGCACCAGACTCAAGAGCAGTACGCCCCTGTTCAAGCAGGCCGAAGATCAGCCGTATGTGCTTGATGATGCTCTGGTGGAGCGGGCCGAGCGGCTGTATCAGGTGCAGCACGCGGATTTATGGTTGTACGAGACGCAATGTTCGCGCTGGCTGGCGGACCCCGCCATCACAGCGGCCCAGCGGCAGCGGGTGGCGGCCATTCAAACCGAAACGGTGCGGCTGAAAGCCAACACGCTCAGCTTGCTCGCGCTGCTCAAGATCTTAAAAGCGGGCACCATCAATCGCATGATGGAGAAGAGCGACCTGGAAGTCGGGCTGGATTTTCTCATGGGGATCCCCAGAAAACCCAGGAAACCGAAGTAAGGGGCAAGCAGCGCCGCTGCTGGTGCCAAAGGGGTCACAGTCACCCGAAAATAACGATGTTATTCTGAGCCGTTTCCCAACAGATTTTTCAAGCGAGAGCGATCCCATGAAGGCGAAAGCACCAGTTTATCAAATCAAAGTCAGTTTAAAAGACAGTGATCCCTTGATTTGGCGGCAACTCCTGGTGTCCAGCGAGACAAAGCTGTCACAGTTTCATCGTATTCTGCAAGCAGCGATGGGCTGGAAGGACGCGCATTTGCATGGATTTCGTGTGGGGCCGGTGAATTTTAGCTATCCGCATCAGCCGGGCGATCTCGAGGAGATGACAGCGGTGGATGAGCGTTATGTGAAGTTGAGTCATCTGGTGCCTGCGCAACGACCGTTTAGGGGCGAATTTCGCTTTGAGATGGCGTACACATACGATTTTGGCGACACTTGGGAACACGAGATTATCTTCGAAGATGTCTTGCCGCGTGATGCAAAGTGGAAGATCCCCCTCTGTCTGGCCGGGGAAAACGCGTGTCCGCCTGAAGATGTGGGCGGAATAGGCGGCTATGCCAACTTTCTCGCGGCGATGTCAGATCCTGAGCACCCTGAGCACGAAGACTATAGCGCTTGGGTCGATGGTGCATTTGACCCGAAGAAAATTGACCTGATATTCATTAATCGATATCTCAGAGCGATATTCTAAACATGGAAACTGTCAACTCTCTGCTGAGCGCGTGAACTTACAGCCTGGAAAGCCCGAACAGCCGATGAAAGCCCCATTGCGTCCCTGTTTGCTCAGCAGCAGCCTGCCGCATTTTGGGCAAAGCTTAATCTCAGTCTCGACCATCGGAGAGGATGCCTGGATGCTTCTTGAGTAACGGCATCTCGGAAATGTCGAACAGCCCAAAAATTGACTGCCATCTTTTTTCGTCCGGATCACCAGCGTGGCCTGACACTGGGGACACATCAGGCTCGATTGTGGCAGGGGCGGTTTTGAGCTGGCCTTACCAACAGCCTCCAAGAGTGGTGCCAGCTCATGCCAGAACGCCCCTAGAAAGTCACGCGCCTGTTGAGAGCCGGCTGCGATTTCATCCAGGCTGGCCTCCATCTGGGCAGTGAATTCCACGTCGAAAATCGTCGGAAAGTGTTTGATAAGAAAATCGAGCAGCTTGACCCC
>DAOTUR010000526.1:0-4459 GCA_034436915.1 Anaerolineae bacterium | reverse complement strand
GTCCTGTCGTCAGGGGTTGAAAACCCCTGCTTGCCTTTTGCGGGACTGAAAGTCCCTGGTGACGAGTCAGGAAGAGCGTCATTGAGTTCTCTCAAACTGAGGTTAGTTAGCAATCATTGGTAAAAATCCAAAACCTGCGGCAGACCTAACGAGACCAAATCATCAATGAGTTGTTCAGCAAATTTGCCCGGCATGTCTTTGGTCGTGTCGCGGGTGGTCTCAAGTATGTCCCAGAAATCGTTCATTGGTCACACGTGCTCCCTGGCTGTGAACACCTATAAATGCTGCAAACTCTGCGCCAACTCCCAGGCATTCAGACGTTCCCCTGTAAGGCGATCCTCGGCTGTTAAACGGGCCAGATAGACAAAGGCTGGAGCCAGGAGAGATGGATCGACCCATTTTTGCTTAAGCTCATCACTGTAGTTTTCAGCAGACATGGGGGTGTTGATAGGCACGCCAGGCGTAATAGTATTGACCACAATATTAAAAGGATGTCCCTCCATCGCCAGAACCTTCATCAGGCCCTCCTGACCATGTTTGGCGGGGCAGTAAGCGACCTCTTTGACGAAGCCTTTGATGCCCGATCCCGATGAGACATACACAATACTACCGCCACCTGCCTCAATCATAGGCTGCCACACGGCCTTTGAGAGAATGAAGGCGGATTGCAGAATAATATTGACCTCTTTTTGCCATTGAGACAGCTCAATATCCAGCATTGAGCGTTCTTTGAGCAGGGCTGCGTTGTGAACCAATACACGCGGCGTGCCGTACTCTTCCAATGCCGTCTCGACAGCACGCTGTGTCGCCTCTCCATCGGCAAGGTCAACGGTCAGGGGTAGACATTCCGCCCCTTTATCGCGCAGTTCATCCGCCACCTGTTCGAGTTTGTCGCGCTCTACATCCATCAGGACAAGCCGCAAACCCTCTTCCGCATAAGCGCGGGCAATCGCATAACCCAGACCCTGAGCGCCCCCTGTAACAATGGCTGTTTTACCTGCAAGCGAAACCATAGTGTTTATTCCTTCGAGAAGTCTGTTCTGCTGTGCAGAGTGTATGGGTCATGGATTGAGGAGGGTGCGTATAAAGGTTTTAAAGCGGTCGAGACCCTCTTCAAACTCAGGTGAGCCTCGCGTCAATGCGGCGCGGATGAAGCCTTCCCCCGCGCCGCCGCCGATGGTCCCTGGCTGAAAGACGAGACGAGCCTCTTCACGGGCACGCGCAACAAATTCAGCGCTGGTGAGGCGGGTAGGGCGAATATTGACGAACACATAATATGCGCCTTGAGGCTCACTGTAGGGCAGAGGAATGGCATCGAGCGTTTGCATCCACAAACGGCGGCGGCGGTCATACTCTGCCAACTGAGCCTGGAACCAGTCGCGTGGTTGGCTCAGGACTGCTAATCCTCCGTACTGAGTCACCACGTTAGCGCAAATCATCATGGCGTGATGAAACGGCAGCATCGCTCCAGGCAGCGGCACCGAGGTTTGTCTACCGAGCGACCCATGCAGCCGTTTGGCCCGGTCTGAAAAAAATTGTGTGTAATCCATGTGCGCGTTTGTCCTTATAGTTGGCGTTTAAATGAGCAGCTCTGCCCCTCCTTTCCACAAGGGGAGAGAGACAATCTCACATGCTGAATTTTGCACCCTCTCGCCTCATGGGTTGGCGAGGCCCTGACACCAGAAAGGGAATGGACAAGGTTCACAACACAATTGTGCGGCGCTCAGCACTTGACTGACGCACGGCATCCATAGCGATTTGGCAGTGCAGTCCATCGACGAAGGTGGCACCAGCAGATGGGGCGCGCTGCTCACGAATGGCCGCCATCGCCTCCTGCATCAAAGCGACAACTGACACATTCCAGATCCCTTTGTTGATTCCGGGCAGGCTGGCATTCGGATCTGTTTCGCTCATATCGACAAAATCTTCACCTGCGCGAGCCACCAGCAGTTTTTCATCGGCATCCATCAGCTTGATTGTGCCTTCGCTGCCGAAAATCATGGCCGAATTGCCGATGTTATGGCGGGCCGCACTGCTCATAAACACACTGGCTAACGCGCCATTGTGCATTTCGAGCATAAAACTGCTCTGGTCATCAGCGGTTGCCATCCAGGACTCGCCCGTTGTTTTGTCGCTGCGCTGTGGGACCATTGTGGCAATCTGGCCTGTGACCGCGCCGATATTGCCCAACCAGAAGCGCAGTAAATCGATCTGATGAGAGCCGTTGGCTCCCAGACGTCCGCCGCCCATATTGGCCAGCGACCACCAATCTCCCACGGCGCGTGACGATGGATCGCCCCAACTGCCGCTGATATTGACGATGTTGACGTGACGAACGTGTCCAATGGTACCGTCTGCGATGAGCTGACGGATTTTGCGGCGGTTTGGATTAAATCTCAGTTCATGCCCGATGAGATGAACTCGTTTCAGAGACTCGGCTTTTTCAAGCATCTGGCGGGCTTCATCGGCATTCATCGCCATTGGTTTTTCGCACAGCACATGCGCCCCTTTATCCAGCGCCGCCAGCACCATCGGAGCGTGATAAATTGTCGGCGTTGCAATGCCGACAAAATCCAGATCGTGAGCGTCGAGCATGGCTTGCCAGTCATCATAGGCATAGGCCACGCCAAATATATCAGCCGCACTCTGGGCGCTCTCCCGGCGGGCGCTGCTCACAGCCACAATCTCAACATCGGGGATGGTTTTGAGGGCGGGCAAATAGGCAGCTTTGGCAAAACTTGCCCCAATCACGGCGGCTTTAAGCGTCATCGTCAGGTCTCCTGTTTATCTCAAAGAACCTAAAAAAGGTCCCGTTCTTTCAGCGCCGCGCCAATCGCATCCATATTCTGAAGCTCAGCTTCGGAATAATTGCGTGATATCAGAACGCCATGTGCGCCGCCATCAAAAGCAGCATGAATGCCTGCCGTGACCTCTTCGGGTGTGATGGGCTTGGTTGGCCCACCATCACCAACGCCGACGCCAATGCCCGGATAGACCTTGCATTTGCCAGATGTATCCGCGATGAGATTCCGGGTCCAATCGCGGACGTAATCGGCCTGAAAGCCTGCCATTGCCGCCTCAGAACGTGGGGCAATATAGGATTCGAGCTGCAAGATATTCGCCAGGGCATTGTAGGCCCCGTCCGGCGTGGCATCTGCCAGGATGCCTTTTTGCCAGTTGTCTGAAAAATTGGCGAAGCGTGCCCCTGCGGGTGTGTTGTACAACACGGGCTTCAGCCAATCGGCCACAGTGCCATAATCGCTCTGATCATACTGGGCTTTAAGATAGGGATTATAGGTGTTGATCAACTGCCAGATGCCCAGGCCCACCTCATGCTTGGGGTCGGAGAATTTGATCATGCCTGCGATTTCATGATAGAGCGCCTGATGTGCATCCAGCCACATTTTTTCCCACATCAGCACCTCAGGGTGATGCAGCAGCAGACGCAGCAGCATCACAAAGACGCCGTCGCGTGGTCGTTCACCTTGCCGCACGCTCACGAGAAACTGATCAATTTTGCGGTAGCCCTCAAGCGCACGCTGTGGATCAATCCCGCGTGCGCGGCCTTCCGCCACAAAATACTCATCAAAGCCTGTGCTGCTGTCAGCGCGAAAAATGTCCATCAAGGGACTCTGACGCTCAATGCCCCACAACATCCCCGTCAGATCATGATTGCTGAACCAATCATCAATGACGCTGCGCCACCACGCCCGATACTGTGGATTCAGCAGGGAAGGACGGGTTGAGACTTTGCCCCAGTGGTCGCGGTCGAGCAGGTGATGAAAGCCCGGTTGCCAGTTATGGCGAATGGCCGAACTCGATGTTTCACAGTAATAGGTATAGACCTTCATGCCGCGTTTTTGCGCCGCTGGAATCACATCGGCCAGCGTATCGAAACCCGCGTACAGCGGATCAGGCGCTTCAAAATGGCGGTGTGCGATGGCATCGTAGTAAGTGGGATCAGGGCGATAGAAGGCTCCCCCTTGCAGGTTGTCAGGTTTTTGCACACCATGATCCGGAAAGCCATAGGCGGCCCGTCCAGCGTTGCCGCGGCTCCATGACAGGGCCGAAATCAGCAGAGCATTAATCCCGGCGCGTTCTTGCAGGAGATCGAGCACCTGCTCGACGCCCTCATCAATAAAACTAATGGCACCAATCTGGATACCCACAAACGGTCTTGTCATCGAATCGGCGCGGGATAGCCCTGCCTTTAGGCAGGGGGAGGGAGAGCGCCTTGTCCTTTCTGGTAGGTATAGCCGTCAGACTGGTGAAGCGTCTTGAGATGTTTGTGCGATGCCGTGACTTTGCCTGCCGCTGTCACAAGATCAAAGCGTCCTGTGGCGCGGCAGGCCACACGTCCGACATGGGTGCCAGCATACTTGCCTGTTGGCACAATCGCCTTGACGATATGACCTGTTTGAAACCCGAAATGACGTTTCTGGCGCAGGCGATGGCGGGC
>DAOTUR010000525.1:0-3421 GCA_034436915.1 Anaerolineae bacterium | reverse complement strand
GGGGGTGACGCCAATCGCGGCGGCCAGATCTGTTACCGCCGTTGGTTGCCCATTGGGTTCGCGCGTAGAGTTGAGCAGTAGCTGCATTCGGCGTGCGAGGGAGATGGGTTCACTCATCGTCATATGGCTCTATCCCTGGCAGTGGTGTCGGATCGTTATCGAGTTTCCGCTGGCGTTCGGCAGCCTGAACCCACTTAATCATGTTGAGGATATCCTGCTGTGCCTTCTCTGAGAGCGCACTCGCTCGAAACGAGATTTCATGGTTAACCAATGTTGGCGGCTGATTATCCCCATCGAAAATGGCATAGCACTCTTCGTTCGTGCGTGTCTCAAAATACCGGAGCGGCACATCAAAAAATTTGCACAGACTGAGCAGGGTATTCAACTGCGGATTCGTGATCTTGCCATTGCGCATCTGGCTGATGGCGGCCACGCTGATACCGGTGGCATCGCTAACCTCTTGCATCGTATAAGAGCGGCCCTCAGGATGGCGTCTGGCCTCAAAGAGAAGGATGATTTGCTGAGCGAGGGACAGGAAGTCATCCATAAGCAACCTTTAACATGATGAAATGTTTGACGTATACGGTAAAGTGAATATAATGACAATTATACCGACAATGTGGAATGAAATACAGACCATATCATGGTAATGGATCAATCTCCTATTTTACACCGTCATCAATTGTTGGATACACGCGCATGAAGCCCCGGTTGAAGGTGGTGCTTCTCGACACACATGATGTCAGCCGTCATGGGATGACATCGCTGCTCGACAGGGCGGATATATGCCTTGTCCACAACCTGACAAGTCTCATCGAGTTAGACACCTGTCTGCATGAGAAATTTTGTGATGTCATGCTGCTGGATGATGCCCTGCCAAAGGCTGTCGATGCCAGCCGTGCGGTGCGGCGAATCAAAGTTCGCAGTCCTGAAACAGCGATCATCGTGTTGAGTCAGAAGTTACACCTGGGCTACATCCAGCAGCTCATCTGGGATGGGGCCAGAGGGTTTATTTACAAAGGGGAGCAGATGGCAACGATTCTCTCGATGGCGATCCAGACTGTGTATCAGGGAGATCTGTATCTTTCGCCGAAAGCGACAGCCCTACAGTTCCAGACCCAACTTCATCACGACACCCTGAGCACACGCGACATTCAGGTTCTGCAACTGCTGCAAAATGGCTTGACGATCAATGAGATTGCGCAGTCTCTCCATCTGGATTGCCAAACAGTGTATCGGCTTCGGAAAAAGCTCCGAGACACATTAGGGGCTCGCACAAACGAGCAGATTGTCCCCACAGCGCATGAAAAGGGCCTGTTATAGGCATGAATTTCTTCTCAATTTTATGGTTTCAGAACCCTCACTATGACACAGTGAGGGTTTTTTGTTGGTTCACCATAACAAGGAGATAGTCAGGTGACAACGCGGATTGTGCTGGCTGACCCGTCTGATCTGGTGCTTCGTGGACTCCAGACTGTGCTGAAAGATCATGAGACTGTGGAGATTGTTCATACAACCCGCAGCACAGACGACTTGTTAGAGATCCTTGAACACCTCAAGCCTGATGTGCTGCTCTTCAATGAACGCCTCGATCCGCTCCTTGATGTTCTGGAGTTGATTGAACAGATCAAACAGCGGTCATCGCTCAGGATCATTGTGTTAGGGACGGTGGCAGATGGCATGCTCGCCCGCGACTTATTCGCTGTCGGCGTCATGGGCTATCTCTATCTGGCCGATGATTTAACCGACTGTCTCATTCACGCCATCAGAACGGTGTTGAAGGATCGGTTTTATCTCTCGCCCACCGTCAATGCGGAATACCTCGTGGTCATGCAGTCGGCGCGACGGGATTGGCAGCTCGATGCCGAAATGCGGCTCGTCCTGCGCCTGCTCGTTCAGGGATGTCATATGCATGATATTGCAGCCCAGATGAAGATTTCGCTGCGCCGCCTGTATTGGGTGCGTGAGAAACTGCGCGGTCGCTTTGGCGTTACGACCAATGAACATCTGATCAGTCGAGCCGTGCTCGAAGGCTTTACGGCCAGCGACGTCTGAAATTTTGCAGTCTCAGACCTGAAATTTTCCAGCGCCAAACCGCAGTCCTCCACAGGGTGCGGTTTTTGTGTTTGTTACGCTGAGAGGCAGAGACAACGGAGGTGGTCGATGCGTCGATGGGTGAAGATTTTAGGGGGCCTGTGCGCCCTTGTATGGGGAGTGGCACTCTATGGGCTGATGGCTCCAAAAGACATCATGACCGCAGGATTACCGACGCTCATGGTCCTCCCTTCGCTCACGCCATCATCAACAGCGACGCAAACACCAACAGCGACAAGGACACTGACCTCAACACCAACCATGACTCCGTCCCTGACAGCCACGCCAACAGCGACAGCCACTCAGACACTGACACCCACACTGGCGACGCACGTTCTTGAGATCAGCGCTGTGATGCCAGGAGTCTTTGTTGCTCCCACGGCCACAGCCTTTCCGTCAGGAACGATCCTGCTGCCTGCTCCACCGCTGCCCTTTGAGCCGCTGCCGAATGCCACCTTCGAAGCCCCACCGTATAACGGCTGGTACAGCTTTGAATCAGATAATCCAGCCATGCAGTATCTCTCACCCTGGGATCCGCGTCAGGTGCTGGAGGCGAGTCAGGGTCAATATCATCGCCATGAGACGGGGCAGAGCGCGGTTCTCTTCTCCTTCGAGGGGCAGGCCTTCCGGATTCGCTATGTGGCGGCCCGCAATATGGGACGCTTCGAGATCATTATGGATGGTGTGGTCATCGATACGGTGGATGCCTTTGCCACAGAGATGCTGTTTCTCTCCACCCGGATGTATGTGCTGGAGCCAGGCCTTCATACGCTCGAAATGCGCGGTCTATCGGCTCCAAATTCACAGAGCGAAGGGAACGTGATCGGACTGGACGCGATTCAGGTGTATGACGCGCCTGCGAATACACTCATTCTCCCGCCACCGCGTTATACCGAGACAGCCACCGCTCAGCCCCAGCCTGCTGCCGGGATTGAACTGGTTGGTGCACCGCCCACAGTCCAGCCCACCGCGACGGTTGTCGCTCCAAGTCTCATGAGCATCACAGTGGTCATCGCTTACGACGAAAACGGCAATAAGGCGGTTGATCCCGCCGAAGGCGTGTCTGGAATCTCGGTGCGTGTCGTTGAAGTCGGAACCAATCGTGTGATCACCCAGGCGTTCACGGATACCAGCGGCTTTGCCCAGCTTCAGATTGTGACAGCGGCTCAATCCCGCGTGGTGGTGCCGTACTTTGGCAAGGTCTGGGAGCTGCAAAACAGTACGCGCGGCGGCAGTAAGGGCTTCACCCTGCTGCTGGCCCCTGGCAATCAACCCGGATTGATTCCATGAGATTAGTTCCAGTCCTCCTGGCAGACGTACCAATGCT
>DAOTUR010000524.1:0-3509 GCA_034436915.1 Anaerolineae bacterium | reverse complement strand
GACAATAACATCCTCCTGTGGGATGCAGCGACGGGCGCGGAACTGGCCCTCATCGCTATTGACGATGCCAGCACATACGTGGCACCCACGATAGTTGATATGGTATGGTCACCGGATGGCCGCCAGCTGCTTGTCACCCGTCTCATAGGTGGCCCACAAATCTGGGATGTTGCCACCCATTCACTGCATGTGACGCTTGAGGGCAGCGACCATCTTCTCTCGGAGTGGTCGCCGGATGGGACACAGGTCGTGTCGGGCAGCACGAGTGAGCGCACGATCAAGGTATGGAGTGCCATCACAGGCGAGGTGCTATTCGAGACGGCCGATCGCACCGCCCAATACTGCTTCGCGCGTTTCAGCCTGGATGGGACGATCATTTTCTCCTACAACGAGTCAACTCTAACTCTGTGGGACGCACAGGATGGCACGCGCCGCCGCGATCTCACCGCGTCCGCCGCAATCAGCTCCGCCAACTGGTCACCGGATGGCACGCGCATTGCAGCAGCGCTCTATGATGGGACGGTGGTTATCTGGGACGTTTCAACGGGTGAACAAGTCGTGCTCATCGAGTAGCTGTTGAATACACAAGGAGAGACGCAAAAGCTTGAAACTGTACTGAGGATACCGGATCACAGCTTCAAGTGGTTAATCTAACCCTCGATCTGCCCATTGTTTCAATCTTGAATCCTTCGGAAAAGTGCACTGAGATTTAGAATACTTTCTCCAATCATCAAATCGGAGAAAGTATTCGCCTCAACACAAAAGCGTGAATACCAGACGATTAGCTATAGCCCGCCATCGCTTTTTCAATGGCACTTGGAAAGCGCTGCTCAAAATCGAGCATACCAACCCATTCGGGCCTGATGGCGATACGGGCCATCTGTGGAAACAGAGGCGTGACCTGCTTGATCCAGGCGTCCCCTCCCTCTTCCCCCATATAACGTTTCACCGCAAGCACGTACTCGGGGACAATGCCCTGTACAATGGTCACCTGTGCCGTCCCTCGAACCATCAAAACCTTCCACGGGGCATCATTGCTGTCAATGGTCACCGCAACTTTTTCTCTATCAATAACTTTGACTTTAGGAGCATCAGCGGGTGTTGCCACTACAATGTCTTGGCCATCCCAATGGAAGGCAATCGGGACAACGCGCGGTGTTCCATCGCTCCAGTTATAAGCAAGACGAGCGGGAATTTGGGAGCGCAACAGATCCTGAGCAACAGGGTCATTGAGGAGATCGAGACTTCCTTGCTGTGAGACCATGATCGTTTCCTTTTATCTCTTGTTTCCGAATAGATGGACTGCGCTAACTGTTATACATAGCTATAGTGGTAATCAGGCCGATAGGCCTGTAGCAACTCCCGATTTTCTATAATCGCTATCATCCCTTTCTGGTCATGCTCGGATCAGAAATAAATTATTCTGTTTCCTGATATTTATCCCTTTCTCCCGACAAGCAGGAAATACGCATCTGCGTAAGTACGTTCACGCGATATAATTGATAGAACTACACCACTAAAAAGGTCTATTAATTCGCTTTCACTGAAACCTTCAGCCCTCCTCTGCTGAGTGGTGATGCGCTTGTTAATTTGAACGGCTGATCGAATCTGAAGGAGCCGTGGGAGGAATCGCCATGCGACGGCAAAAAGATAGATAAGTCTTCCTACTCCTCCAGGAGCACGTGTTAATATACGATTGCGTATAGAAGCCACTTCATACAGCATCACTTTTTGTGACAGCAATGGCAGCATTTGTTGAGCATAATTCACCTTCTATCAGGGTTTTTAGATATATTGCATAAATAAAAGATAGACTGTTTAATCAGGATGGCACACTGAAAATCCGATACTAAACCGATAATGTTATGGTTTATGAGAGCCCAAACAGATATGGCGACATCGGCACAATCCTTTGGACAGTGGGTACGAGAGCGGCGCAAACAGCGCAACCTAACTCAGAAAGCCCTGGGAAAGTTGACTGGTTATGCCGAGATCACGGTGCGCCAGATCGAACACAACACTTATAAACTGACACGGTTTGTGGTGGAACGCTTTGTGAGCTGCCTGGACTTAGAGGGCGAGGATTACGCAGCAATTCTATATGCCCCATGACAAACGTGCTCTACTCAAAGATCTCACTCTGTCTGAGAGTTGGCAAGCCGCTATTCAGAAGTTTCCAGTTGGCATGATTGTTTACATGCATCTTGTGCGTGGACAGCTCGTCTATCTCAGTGGTCGCTCGATTGAGGGTAAGCAGCACTACAACGTCTCCCGCGAAATTCTCGGTGAACGTCAGCCTTACTATAACTACCTCTACAGCCCACATGCCGAGCAGGTGGTGATTGTGGAAGGGCAAGCCGATGCGATTACCTTTGCAGAGTGGGGCATTCCCGCGGTGGCCATTGGTGGCTTCGGATGAGCTGTTGAAGTCTTTACGCCAGCACAATCGGCTGTTTGTTGCCCTCGACAATACTACGGAAGCGAACACCAAAAGCAGAGAGATGACCGTACGTCTGGTCGGAGAAGCCTATCTGCCGCAACTGCCACATGCTGTAAAGGATGCAAATGACTGGCTCGCCAAATATGGTGCCAATGCAGAGGATGCCTCGGCGATGCTCAATCGTGCCCAATCCTGGTTGACAGTAGAAGTGCAGATGGCCACAAAGCTGGATGGATTAGCCCATCAGGATGCCATTCATCGGCTGTTTATCCATGCTCACTCGTTAGAGGGTTATGCGCTCGCTGAGTTCAAAGCCCAGATGGAGAGGCTGGATATTAAAGGCCGTGCTTTTACGGATCTGCTCAAAGTGGCACACGCACAGACTCCTGAAAACAAGGAGCCAGACAACGAGATGCCCTAGGTGCTCAATGACAATATCCCTCTTCTCTCACCCGCGCTTGGCTTTCACCGCGATGTGGCGATGGTCACCGTTTCGATCATGGAGCGGCTCAAAGGCAATCGGCTTAACATTCAGCCCTATCTTGTGACGAGCACCCGCGAACTGCGACGCTTGACCAATGAGCAAATCATCTCCATCAACGATCAGGAGGTGGCTCTCAAAGTCATTCCAGAAGGCTCAGAATTCCTGATGCGCTGGCGCCACAGTGACATCAAACGCTTTCTCGAGGGCGAGACCGTTCATCCCGGTGAGGTGTTTAACGCGATTCATCAACTTTTTAAGACTAATGTGGATTTTCGCTCGGAGGTGGAAAGTCGCATTCTCACCCTCTGGGTGATCGGGACCTACTTCTATACGATGTTTCCAGCATATCCGTATCTGGCGCTCAACGGCCCGAAGAACAGTGGCAAGAGCACCGTGCTGCGTCTTTTGCAACCGGTCGCCTTCAATATGATTACCACTTCTGATCCTACTGGCCCCTCGATGTTTCGCCTGATTCATCAAACGAGTTGCACAGTGGGAATTGATGAGGCGGAACGCTATCACAATCCTAAAGACGCTGGCATGCAGCAAATCCGCCAGTTGCTCAACAGCGGCTATAAACAGGGC
>DAOTUR010000523.1:0-5786 GCA_034436915.1 Anaerolineae bacterium | reverse complement strand
CCCTGTTTGGTCTTTTGTAGGGGCACGATGCATCGTGCCCCTACGGAAAACGCTCTCCAAAACATGCGTTTAATCCGGTAAATCCATTACGTTCCGCATTATCAAACGGCTTCTTAGATAAACACTAACAAATACCTCCGCAGCTTCTAGCATACGGAGGTATTTGTTTTTAAAGTTAAGAAGCTATTGAAAAATCGAGTTGTCAATCATTTAGCTCGGTGAGTTAAAGTCTTCTATTTTTTGTATCCTGGCGTTTTAAACAAGTAAATTTTCCAATGACTTCTAAGTCGTTGTTTGCGCCTCAGTCTGTCGAGATCATCTACGATGATGCGGGCCATGATCGCAGCGGGAAAATCCAGCGCTAAACTGCGCTGTCTCTCTTAACATATATACCTCTGTACAGGATATATACAGCTATTGTGTTGTGTGAATTTCGCAGAGCCGATATGATGGTTGCTATATCAGACTCAGGAAGAACCCTATGTCGTCAACACCCGATCATGCCCCAATCCATCAACCGCCGACACACGAGACACCTCAGCTCGAAAACACGCCTGAGATTGTCTATGACGGCCTGACCCATCTCCAGCGCTTTGTCTTGAAAATGCAGCGAACCGTCGGCAATCAAGCCTCACAACGGATACTTCGCCAGATGCAAACGCCTAAAAAAATTCAGCGCGACGAGGTGGCCCCCACTGCTGCGGCCCCCACTGCTGACCATTTTGATCCCGGCCCTGGAAACATCTTCAATGCGCGAGTTGCCATCAATTCCGACCAGAAAGGCAAGATTATCGACAAAGGTTTGCCGAATCCGGTGGTCATTCGGCAGGTGCAAGACTTTCTCAAGGCGGGCCTCGTCATGCCAGGGGTCAAGGAGGATATTGACCCCTACAAACTTGAGGCCAATGACTACAAGCGTGATCCCAAAAGTGGCAACAGCAGCGCCATCAGCAGTTGGTTGATGGTGATAGAGCCGCTGACCCTGGCCGTCAAAGAGTGGCAGGATAAATACAACGCCGAGCATACCGATAAGCCGCTGACTGCTGATGGGCGCTTGACACTCGAAACGGTTGCTGCTCTCCAGGGTGCGGGCTTGAATCCGAATGCCGAGGAGTGGCATAAGCGCGATAAAGCCGAGTATCAGGCCGTCCGTGACGAAGAATCCGACTATCGCAAGCAGTCAGATGACTGGGAAGAACGGCAGGCGAAAGGGCTGAACTTCGAGGAAGGGCGCGATGATCCCTTCGCAGGCCAGCGATCCGCCATTGTGGGCCTTGCCGATTCTCAGGTCGGCAAGGTGTTTTCATCCGGGCGCGATGATGGTAATAAGTATGGATGGGAGCGCCTCGCCCGTTATTATCAGGTTGCCACAGGCAGCAAAGCCTATGCCGCCTGGGAAGCCCAATTGAAAGAAGCCCAACCAGAAGGCAATAACGGCCTCGCTGAGATCAAAAAGGGCAGCTACTTCAAAGGCGATACAGAGGCAAACCAGAAAGATCATACAGGCGATTGGTCGTGGTGTGCGATTTTTGCGCTGTGGGCCGTGAACGGGGCCACAGGCAAAGGCCGCTGGGGAGATGGTGGGCCGGAGGGCCTCACGCGAGTTCCCATCAGTCTGCTGCGACAGTATGGCCGCCCTGGGGATATTGTGGCCTTTACAGGCCCCCTCAATCATCATGCGATTCTGGCAAGCCCGCTGACAGACAGCGGCTATCTTGAGATGGTAGAAGGCAACCTGGAAGCGCAGGAGGTTCGCCATACGCAGCGCCACCAGGTTTCTGAAGCCTATGCGTTTTATACGGCTTTTCCCCTGCCCGCCCTGCTTGAAGACCCTACCATGAAGGCCCAGATGGAAAAAGACGCCAAAGCCAAGTCCAAATCAGCGAAGAAATAAGCCCCTGTGTCTGAGCCTGCATCCTCCGCTTTTTCTGTGTAGGCCGAGGGATGCAGGTTCTCTCAGACACAAGCGAAAGCATCATGTTCCAACCGCCTCTATTGACGCGACTCTCCTGCCCGATACGGCTCGCCGGGTTCGATATCCAGCACCATGCGCTCCGGGCCGACCAGCGCTATCTCATGGCGACACGGCCAGCGCGACTCGGGGTCAAAGCCGGGGACGGTTTCGCCATCGTGGATGATATCGCCTTTTTCAAACAGATAACTGGCAATATTGAACAGGAAACTGGCGACAGTATCGGGATTAAGCCCGACAAAGTGGCACTGCACATCGGGCAGGCCCAGCAGATGCAAGCCGAGCGAATCCATCACCATCTCCCCAGGCCCGCCGCTGCTAATCTTGAACAGACGAAAATTGACCATGCCATACACCAGGTCGAGGGTCGCGGACTGAGCGGGGTCTTGATACACAGCAGGATCGGTAAAGTGCTCGCTGTTCTCCCAGTAAATGGCATCGCACGAGACCAGTTCCAGCACCGACAGCACCACTCGATGCATCAGCGTCGCACGCGCCTGCGGGCTTAAATTTGAGGCCATGAAATCGATGATGGAGAGGCGGTAGCGGCATTGCGGCACAATCGTCCGCGCCTGCTCCCAGTCCCAACTCTGCTGCATGGCGCGAGTGTGCGTCTCGTTCAGCGCTGGCATCTCGGCGGGATGAATGAACGTCCCGACGGGAATCGCCTGCCCCTCGTATTCCGTGAACACATCCAGATAGACATAGCCATAGGGCGGCGTGTCTTTGTCCTGATCCAGGAATTTGACCTGTCCACAGCGTTTTTGCAGCTCATCGTGCAGTGCAAATGGATCAAAGGTGAGCGGCTGGCGAGACAGCAGGCTGACGGTACACAGGCGGATCGGATTTTCGGCCAAGAGCGATGAACCTCCACGAGATGGGTTTGTCTTTATTCTAACCTGATAGGGAAGAGAAAAGACTTCAAATGATTGGTGTTTTAAGAATCAAACAGGGCGAGTCATGACTCGCCCCTACAAATACCGTGTAGGGGCGTAGCGTGCTGCGCCCCATATACACCAACTTAAGGATTTTGTGCTCATTGTGGGCCAAAGACGCGGCAAAAGCGCTTGCGCCAGGGACTGAAAGTCCCTGCCTTGCCTTTTGCGGGGCTTTCAGTCCCGCAAAAGGCAAGGCAGGGGTTTTCAACCCCTGACGACAGGACAAAAGCGAGGCGGACGATGGGTGATTTGCTTAAGTTGCTGCAAATTAGGGCGCAGCGTGCTGCGCCAATTGATAGCATATGCCATGAATGGGTCAGGTGGTGAGAGATGAATCGATCAGTCCAATTCTGCGAATCGTCTTTGCATTCAAGAGTGTTTTTCGGGTACAACCATCTTATGCGTTCACACTCACTCTGTAGGTCTTCATGCTCTCTCGTGATTTGTTCCTCATTGATCCTGATGTCGTCTTTCTCAACAACGGCTCGTTTGGCGCGTGTCCCCGCCCCGTCTTTGAAGAGTATCAACGCTGGCAGCTTGAACTGGAGCGTCAGCCCGTTGAATTTTTAGGGCGACGCATTATGGGCCTGCTCAAAGACGCCCGCGAAAAGGTCGCGCCTTCCCTCAATCTCACGGCGGATGATTTCGTCTTCGTCATGAACACCACCGAGGCCATGAATGTGGTCGCCCGCTGGCTGATGCTGAATCATCTCAAGCCGGGCGATGAAATCCTCACCAGCGATCATGAATACGGCGCAACCAACAATATGTGGCGCTTTGCCTGCCAGTATACGGGCGCGGTGTACAAGCCCATCACCGTGACGCTGCCCGTCACCACGCCGCAAGACTTCGTGGAGGAGATCTGGGCGCAGGTGACGCCGCGCACCAAAATCCTCTTTCTCAGTCACATCACATCGGCCACTGCGCTGGTCTTCCCGATTCAGGAATTGTGTCGGCGGGCGCGGGCGGCGGGCATCATCAGTGTGATTGATGGCGCACATGTGCCGGGGCAGTTGTCGCCGCTGGATGTGCCATCGTTGGGGGCCGATGTTTACAGCGGCAATTTTCATAAGTGGGTGTGCTCGCCCAAAGGCTCGGCCTTCCTGTACGCACATCCCACCTATCAGGCCGCGATTGAGCCGATTCTTATCAGTCATGGCTGGCCCAACGGTCTGCCGGGACATGAGGATGCGGTGTTTCCGGGGCGGCATCAGGGCCAGGGGACGGGCGATTTTGCCGCCTATCTGACTGTGCCGAGCGCGATTGAGTTTCAGCGTCAGCACAATTGGGACAGCCTGCGGGCCGACTGCTATCACCTGCGGAGCATGGCCTATGAGCAGATGCAAGCCTGGACGGAACTGCCGGGGTTGTCGCCCAATTCCGATACCTGGCTGGCGCAGATGGTGACAGCGCCGCTGCCGCCCTGCGATGTCGCGGAGGTGAAAACCCGTCTGTATGACGAGTATAAGATTGAGATGCCCGTGTATGAATTCAAGGGGCAGCCGTATCTGCGCTTCTCGTTCCAGGCGTTTAACACCGAGGCCGATCTGAACACGGCGATTCATGCGCTGCGCCATATCTTCGCCCGCTAATCACGATAAGACATCGTAGGGACACGGCCCGCCGTGTCCCATACGAGGCCCTACAACACGCTGTAGCGCAGCGCGGTCTTATCATCGGCCTCAAACTCAGCCAGATTCGTGACCGCCAGATAGCCGCGCTCATACAGATACTCCACATACGCCCCGGCTTCTTGCAGTGCCATCAGCACATCAAAGCCGTGCTTGTCGGGATACATGATCCGCGATACATCATTGATCGTCATCGGCTGCTCGGCGCTGCGAATGAACGTCAGCACGCGCTCGATTTTGATCTTGAGGCGCTCTTGAAGCTGGGCGATGCGGCCATAGATATCAAACATCGCCGCCTCGTGGCCGCCCAATGCCACGCGAATCCCCGGCACAGCGGCAATCTTACGCAGCGAATCCTCGTAATGGCCCACACCCGTATAATGCGTGATGCTCTCAGCGGCCAGATGCGGCGATGTCACAGGCAGAATGTGATCCGCGATCAGCATCACATCACCAATCTGGATCGCCACCTGCCCGGAGCAGTGGCCCGGCACATGATAAAACGCCATGCCATCCAGGGCTTCACCCTCATTGAGCAAAAAATCCACGTTGACCGAATGGAAATGCTGCTTGCTGAAGCCGTACATCTCCAGAAGCTGCGGCATCCGTCCGGCATTGACGCCTGCCTGCTGCAAATAAATCGTGAGATTCTTGGTCGCCACCGCCACGCGCTCGTTATAATGCGTCAGCACGCGCCGATCCAGCGGATGCACGCCGATCTGTGCGCCCGCCGCTGCTTCGATCATGCTGGACAGGCCGCCAAAATGATCAATATGGCCGTGTGTGATCAGGATGCGTTCAATATCCTGCACGCGGATCGCTTCGCCAAACATCTGCGGCAGCACGGCGATGCCCGCCAGTAAATCGGGCGTGCTGCGCCCAAAGCCTGATCCGCTATCGACCAGGGTTAGCACGCCCATGCCCAATACGAGATAGGCATAGGCCACAAAGCCGTTGGGAAACACGATCATCGGCAGACGATAGATGCGTGCGCCGTTGCTGCTGATGAATTGTTCAATCGGAGGGAGTTCCATGAGAGCGAGATAAGCCTTGTGTCGTACACGCCAATAGACCTTAAGTCTAATCCGCCCCAGGCATAGCAGGTAGAGGCAGCGCAGGCCAATGCGACGTCAGATACCCCACGCCTAAAGGCGGGGGCTTGCAGTTATGGCGGGATTGAAACCCAAAACACACACCGCGTATGGCGGAATGACCGCCGCCCAGCGTCCGATGTTGACCGCCGCG
>DAOTUR010000522.1:0-2525 GCA_034436915.1 Anaerolineae bacterium | reverse complement strand
GACGTTTTGTGTGCTGCGCAGTTATATTTCCACCGCTCGCAAGCAGGGACAGCGTGTCCTTGCCGCCTTGTATGATGCCTTGCTGGGTCGCCCCTTTATGCCTGCCTGAGCAGTTACACGAAAATACGATATTGGAAAAGCTGGTACAAAAATTTGCGCCCCAGAGCATCCTGCTGCGCTCATGGACTTTGACGGGCGGCGTCTCAGCCCAGGTCACGGCGCTTGAGATTGAGCGGCCTGATAGTTCTATAGAAAAATGGGTGGTGCGTCAGCATGGCGCGGCAGACCTCAAGCATAATCCGCGTATTGCCGCCAACGAATACACACTTTTGCAGCGTCTGCACGCGGCTGGATTGGCTGTCCCCAGGCCATATTTCTTGGATGAATCAGGTGATCTATTTCCCACGCCGATTTTGGTGATGGAATACATTGAGGGCCAGACCACTTCAAACGATTTGCATAATCATGAATTAAATGATTATTTGGGACAGATGGCAGATCATCTCGCCCGCATTCACACTATTGCCGGGACCGACCTGCCTTTTTTGCCGCAGCAGGGGTCAACATATACCCGAATGTTTAGAGAGCGACCTGCAAAACAGGATGACTCTCTAGAGGAAGGGCGCATTCGGGATGCACTGGAAGCGGTCGGGCCGCTTAAGGATCACAATCCACCTGTCCTGCTGCATGGCGATTTCTGGCCCGGTAATCTCTTGTGGAAGAATAGTCAGCTTGCAGCGATCATCGATTGGGAGGATGCCGCTGTCGGCAATCCACTCGCGGATCTGGGCAATGCACGGCTTGAGATTTTGTGGGCGTATGGTGTTGAAGCAATGACATATTTCACACAGGAGTATCACTCTCGCACACCCTTTAAGGCTCGCAACTTGCCATACTGGGATTTGTGCGCTGCCTTGCGCCCTGCCTCCAAACTGAGCACCTGGGGGCTGGAAGCTGAGACAGAGGGGCGAATGCGTGAACGTCATCATCTGTTTGTGAATCAGGCATTTGAGAGACTGGCTTTTTGAGGATGGCGTTAAATGAGGACTTTTCTCAAATGCCATTTACGTGCGCCTGCAAAGATGCCAGAATAGGCCACTCTTCTTATTTTGTAATGTGCATTTATAACGAGGCTCAAAATGGATATTCGCCAGGACGTTCTGGATACATTTCATGTCCAATTTCAAGAAGCGCCGACCCTGCTTGTGCGTGCGCCGGGGCGCGTCAATCTCATCGGTGAGCATACCGATTACAACGACGGATTTGTCATGCCGCTGGCGATTGATCGGGCCATCTGGATTGCGCTGCGCCCGCGTCATGATGGCATAGTGCGCGTGACATCGCTCGATTTTGAGGCCCCGATCACCTTTTCGCTGGAAAATTTGACCGCGCACGACGACAAGACGCCCAGTGAATATGCCAAAGGTATCGCGTGGGCGCTGCAAGGCGAGGGCTATGTGCTCAAAGGCTTCGAGGGCGTGATGAAGGGCGATGTGCCGATTGGCGCGGGCCTGTCATCGTCAGCAGCGTTTGAGCTGGCGATTGCGCGGGCGTTCTGTGCGGTCTCCGGCATTGACTGGGAGCCGAAGCGCATGGCGCTGCTGGCCCAGAAGACCGAGAATCAGTGGATTGGCGTCAAGACGGGCATCATGGATCAGATGATCAGCGCGACAGGCATTGCTGACCATGCCATCTTGATCGACTGCCGCTCACTTGATCTTGAGCCAGCCCCGCTGCCGACAGAGGCGCGAGTCGTCGTGCTCGATACGGGGACGCGCCGAGGATTGCTGGGGACAGCCTATAACGAACGGCGTGAACAGTGTGAGACCGCCGCCGCGCATTTTGGCGTGGCTGTGCTGCGCGATGTAGATGCCGAGACGTTTGAAGCCCGCTCTGAAGAACTCGATGAGATCACACGCAAACGCGCCCGCCATGTCATCACCGAGAACATGCGGACGGTGGCCGCAAAAGAGGCCATGCACAAGGGCCAGATCAAGCGCCTGGGTGAGCTGATGAATGCCAGCCATGTGAGCCTGCGCGATGATTTTGAAGTCTCCAGCCCCGCGCTCAATGCGATTGTGGAATGTGCTCAATCACATCCAGGGTGCTATGGGGCGCGGATGACGGGCGGCGGTTTTGGCGGCTGTGCGGTGGCCCTGGTGCAGATTGCCCACATTGAGGATTTTGTCGAGCAGGTGATAGCCTGCTATATCCGCCGCACAAACTTGCAGCCCAATGTCTATGTGTGCCGTGCGACCAACGGCGCATCGCTCGAATCACTGGATTGACGATATAGGGCTTGGCACGCCAAGCCCTATATGCACCAACTTAAGGATTTTGTGCTCAGTGTACGCCAAAGACGCGGCAAAATTGCTTGCGCCAGGGACTGAAAGTCCCTGTCTCCCGTGTTGCGGGGTTGAAAACCCCGCCCAAACACGCCCAAACACGCCCAAACAGACTGTTTCAGCGGGACTTTCAGTCCCGCAAAAGGCAAGGCAGGGGTTTTCAACCCCTGACGACAGGGC
>DAOTUR010000521.1:0-1876 GCA_034436915.1 Anaerolineae bacterium | reverse complement strand
CCCTGTTTGGTCTTTTGTAGGGGCACGATGCATCGTGCCCCTACGGAAAACGCTCTCCAAAACATGCGTTTAATCCGGTAAATCCATTACGTTCCGCATTATCAAACGGCTTCTTAGATTTCTTTGACGCCATCCTCGACCTGTGTCTCCTGTTTGGCTTTCACCTGCTTGGGATCAACGCCAAATTTCTGCTTGACAAGGTCTTTGATGGCGAGGCTTTCCAGGTGATCTGGCGCATGACTGCGCTCACCCCGTGACTTGGCTCCTACGTTGCTGAAGCCCATGCCTGTCATCTGCCCGGATAAGTTTGTCTCATTATCATCCAGATGGTCGCCGCTGTCCTTGCCGCCTGAGAAGGCCGCGATGGGCAGGTCAAGCAGTTCAGGATTGTTGGTAGCGATGCTTTGCATGGCGGCCAGGGTGTCAAACTCTGATCCGAGGTTGTCTGATCCCAGATTGCCAAGTTTTTTGCCCATGCTACGAACGGCGACTTTACGGGCTGAGTCGATGGCGCTGTGGAACACCAGCCCTGCGACACGAATGCCCTCGCCTGCCAGCGCCGCGACGAGATTGGCCGCCATCGCACCACCGAGCGAATAGCCATGCACAATCACTTTATCCGCTGCAACGCCATTATTCGTCAACCAATTGAACATGGCTCGTGTGTCTTCATAGAGCATCGTATCGGTCAGCTCAGTATGATCCATCTTGCGATTCTGGCCTTTGTCATCGCTGGTGGTGCTGCGACCAAAGCCGCGATAATTGACGGCAAGCAGATTGGCCCCTTCCTTGCAATAGTACAGGGCTGAATCTTTGCTGTAGTCCTCGGCAGTCCCGCTGCTGCCAGCCAGGAAGAGGATGGTTTTGCCCGCATACGCGCCTTTCGATGCATCTTTTGCCAGATACTGCCGCCCCTTCAATTTGTGTTCTCCGTTCGGGCCGCTGGCGACGTCAATGCTGTTCACACGTGAGAATGACTCAGGATTCTTCTCCTCAACGTTGTAATATGCCTCGGAGGGATCAGCCTGGCGTTCAGCATTGCCGCCAAAGGTGGCTTCGCTGGCCTGCCCGTGAATCCATTTCTTGACTTTATTTTTGATCCATTTAAAGGGATTGCGCTGCATCACCCCATATCCTGTGCGCTGCTGGATCACTGCGGCCCGCTGGATTGACTGCGGCTTGCTCTGCGGGCGCGATGGAGAGGGAGACTCAGCCTGATGCATCAAACGCTGTACAGCCTGATTGCCAAGCTGCTGCTGCGCCAACCGCATCAGGTGCGGCGACTGCGCGGGGTTCTGTATCAAGCGACGAATCTGCTGTGCATTCAGTTCGCTTACCGCATCAGAGGATGCAGCGGGCGTATTCGATGAGCGCACTGATGGAGCGTGTTGTCTTTGGAATTGTTTCATGAATAAGCTCAATTCAATTAATGGTTAGATTTGAGTATAAGGGCTGATTAAAATAATGTCTGTAAACATTTTCTATAGATCAGGTTGTGACTTCGTTTGTTGAAATCAGTAAATAATCATTTACTGATTTTATATAAACTACTCTAATTGCACGATGGCCCGCGCCGCCCGTCTAAATTAGACAGAATCAAAAAGGCCGCGAGACATCTCTCGCGGCCTTTTTGATGATGATTAGGCGTGTGGCAAAGCTATCTACTGGGCCAACAAGATGAGAATGACGGGCGTTTTGGTAGGGGCGTAGCACGCTACGCCCATGGACTTTGGCCCTTTTTTAGACCGAGGCGGACATTTCACCCGTTCAGATGCTTTTTTAGGGTGATTTTTTGCCATGTTGTCCGGTGTTACCGAGCAACTGGCATTAAAGTCAGCAGATGGAAGAAAAGGCTGATAGGTTTTGAGAGTCTTTT
>DAOTUR010000520.1:0-3594 GCA_034436915.1 Anaerolineae bacterium | reverse complement strand
TTGCGGGGTTGAAAACCCCGCCCAAACACGCCCAAAAAGATGGTTTGAGCGGGACTTTCAGTCCCGCAAAAGGCAAGGCAGGGGTTTTCAACCCCTGACGACAGGGCATAAGAGAGATCGAGCAGGTTCGATTTTCTTAAGCTGCTGCATATGGGACAAGGCGGGCCTTGTCCCTACAATGCCGGATGCCCACATTAAGGGCGCAGCACGCTACGCCCCTGCAAAATGCTACGGCTGTGTCCCCTGCGTCTCATAGCCGTACACGGGCGGCACACTGGTCGCATCGCCAAGCGTGTTATAGCTGTAAGACGTGGTGGGCGTTGCATCCGAGGGCGCGGCAGGCTCCTCGGTTGCTGCTGTCTGCGTGTCATAGCCATAGCTCGTCGCAGGCGTCGCCGCTGTGGTGGGCAGCATAGCAGGCTCCTCGGTTGCTGATTTCTGCGTGTCATAGCCATAGCTCGTCACAGGCGTCGCCGCTGTAGTGGGCAGCGCTGCGGGGATGCTGGCAGGTGTGGCCGCTATCGTGCTGCTGGAGGGGATGGCGTTGAGATCGAGCGGCTGGAACGGTATGAGCGTTGGCACAGCGGTTGGCTCACCGACGATATCATTCACCACGACAGCCCCATTCATGCTGCGAAGGTAATCGACAATCGCATTCAGGTCGGCATCGGTCAGGCTCGGATTGCCGCCTTTTGCGGGCATCGTGACCCTTGTCGTATTGGCGGGATCACTGGACGCACGGCCCACATGCAAAAAGGCGACCAGTTGGTCATCATTCAGGCTGTTGACGAATTCACTGGCGATCATCGTCTTGCCCAGGCCCAGAATGCCCTTTGCATCTGAGCCGTGACAGGCGGTGCAGGTGACGCTAAAGAGCCGCGAACCGGTCTTCACACTGCTCGATGGAACCTGCTCTAAGCCCATCATCATCAGGGTGAGATGATCTTCCGGTGTGGGTTCAACGGGAGCCGCCGCCACCACTGCTACCGTCGCAGTTGGTTGAGGCGTCGCCAGCGCTGCATCACGATAGGGGCGGGGAACAGCAAAATAGACCAGCAGCACCGTCACGCCGATCAGGAACAGTGTCGGAGCCAGGGCGTTATCACGGGGTGTCGGGGAAGACGACATAGAATGTCCTCAAGGGTGTCGGTCAATACAGTTTCATTATGAAAGATGCGTGCAAACGCCCCTAGTGAGCTTCGACCTGAAAAAACATGACATTCGTTCCATGACGCACAAATGGCGCTGGCCTATGCTAAAGCTATGTTCAACAACAACGTTTTAGGAGCCACATCATGTCAGATGCCATCAATCGTCGGACATTTCTCCGCCTCGCCGGAATCACAGGTCTGGGTGCTGTCAGCGCGGGGACGATCTTCGCCCAGGATATGAATCACGATGCCACGCCTGCGCCCACGTCTGTGCCGGATGCCACCGCCATGACCCATGCCGAAATGGACACTCATCATCAAGAGGGCGTCAACACATTTCTCGATAATGTGGGCAAACAGCCTGATTTCTGGGGGCAAAAACTCGCCTTCGAGATGGATGGCGATGTCAAAGTCTTCAATCTCGTCTGCCAAGAGATCGATTGGGAGGTTGAGCCGGGCGTGATCGCCAGAGCAATGGCCTACAACGGCGTTGTACCAGGGCCGGAGATTCGCATCACCGAAGGCGACAAAATCCGCGTCATCGTGAAGAACGAGATGACGCAGAGCACCGCCGTTCACTGGCACGGGATGCGTATTCCTAACAAAGTTGACGGTGTGCCGATGATTACGCAGCCCGTGATCGCGCCCGGTGAAAGCTACACTTATGAATTCACGGCCAAGAATTTTGGCACGCACATGTATCACTCGCACCACAATTCAGCCGAACAGGTAACACGCGGTCTCCTTGGCGCACTCATCGTGGAGCCGAAGGACAAATCGCGTGAGCCAGTTGTGAACGGCGAATACAGCCTCGTGCTGAACGACAGCGGCCTGGGCAACTTCACCTTCAACGGCCACAGCTTCCCGCATACACAGCCGATTGTGGCAAATCTGGGCGATAAAATCCGCATTCGCTATTTCAACGAAGGCTTGATGATCCACCCGATGCATCTTCACGGCCTGCCGCAGTTGGTGTTCGCCAAAGACGGCTTCTATCTGCCGCAGCCCTACATGTGCGATACGCTGTGTATTGCTCCTGGTGAGCGCTACGATGTGCTGGTGGACTGCGACGAAGCTGGCGTGTGGGCCTTCCACTGCCATGTCCTCACCCACGCCGAAGGGCCGCACGGCATGTTTGGCATGGTCACGGTGGTGATCGTGAAAGACCCCGCCGCGGCATAATCGTGCTCTGCTTATAATCATCCCAACCCAACCCCTCCCCGCTGATGCAGGCAGGGGTTTTTTCCTGTGGCACAATCGAATGGATAGGCCTTAAGTTAAGGCAAAATGTTCGTTTTTGGGCATGACATGTCATGCCCCTACAAGGGAATATCATAAGGCTTGAGCATCGTAGGAAGGCGTTTTTGTAGGGGTTTGGCGTGCCAAACCCAGATGCGCCCCTACAAAAACGTTATGATCTGTTGCGAACCTAATGTGACACGATGACGCGCTGCAAAGGGAATCATCACCTCTCCGTGCGACAAAGGCCCTCGTAGGGGCGCGATGTATCGCGCCCACGCCAAATCCCCTACAAATCACCAGGGCAGGATGCATCCTGCCCCTACGAACCTAAAATTCACATGGAGAGGTGAATGATTACCTGCAAAGAGGTGTTGTGGGAGAAGAAGGATTATGAGTGAGAATTCGGCGGCACAACCTCGTCAATATTGTGCTTGACAGCATAGGCGGCGGCCTCAGCGCGATTGGCGGCGTTGATCTTCGTCAGCACACTGCTCACATAATTTCGCACCGTCCCCTCGCCCAGATACAGCTTGACAGCAATCTGACGATTGGTCAGGCCGTGCGCCACCAGCGCCAGCACCGCCAATTCCTGCGGGCTTAATTCGCTGAACGCGGCTGCATCCTGGCTCTTCCCCGCTTTACGCATCTCCGCAAAGACGGTAGCCGTCATGGCCGGATCAAGCATATTCTCGCCCCGACTAATGCGCTCTACCGCTTGCACCAGATCATTATCTCCGATACGCTTCAAAACATAGCCGGAGGCCCCGGCCCGAATCGCGGCGAACAACAGCTCATCCTCGGCATAGGTGGTGAGCACAATCACGCGGCAGCCTTCCACAGTGGCGACAATCTGGCGGCAGGCTTCAATGCCGGAGATGCCCGGCATACGAATATCCAGCACGGCCACATCCGGGCGGTACTCCTGGGCTTTGAGGATGGCCTCTTCGCCCGTCGAGGCTTCGGCCACAATCGAAAACTGCTTGTGATGTTCGAGGAGCGCTCGCAGCCCGGCCCGCACTACCGAATGATCGTCTGCGATGAGAATACGTACAGAGCTGGACATGCGAAGTTCCATTCTTCAATCTAAGAAGCCGTTTGATAATGCGGAACGTAATGGATTTACCGTATTAAACGCATGTTTTGGAGAGCGTTTTCCGTAGGGGCACGATGCATCGTGCCCCTACAAAAGACCAAACAGGGC
>DAOTUR010000519.1:0-3657 GCA_034436915.1 Anaerolineae bacterium | reverse complement strand
AAATCTGCCTTTTTAAAGCAAATTTGACCCCTAAACTTGGCTTATAAAAGGTCACAAAGTGCCAAATTTTGGCGGAAACCCTGCTTTTTTAGGTACTTTGGATTTTGGCGAAGGTATTGAGTATACAAACGCGCCTGCGCCCTCGCCAGTAGCCCCGTTTACGGGGCTTCGTAATCCCTAGACAGACGGCTTTAGCCTCTGGTGTGAGCGGATACCGCGTGCTGATCAGAGGCCACATATGCTTAAGTTGCTGTCTATGGGGCGTGTTTTTGCGCCTTCCCTATATGCTCTACACGCCGCCTGAATCGACACCCTGCGCCGTGACTTGCAGCACACGGCCCTCAGCGGCGCGGATCAAACGATCTCGCACCGCCAATCCCAGGCCAAACGGCGACGGTACGCGCACCAGAATCGCCTGCACCCCTGCTGTATCCAGCGCCCGCAGGCCCGCGAACAGATTGGCGGCAAACGCGGCGCTGTCGCGTCCACACAGCACAATTTGCGCCGTGATCGCCTCAAAATTCAAAATCTCATGATTGAGCGCCAGGATGCCCACTGCCTGCCCCTGATTGCTCAGGGAGAGGGCCTGTTCACGCATGGCATCATAGACGGCCTCATCGTCATCGCCTTCATACACAAACATCTGCGCGTGCGGCGCATAATGCTTGAGCAGGTTGCCCGGCGCAGGGGCGCTGGCGACAGTTTCGAGCAGATACTGCGGCGCATAGGCCAGCGTGGGCAGATAAGCGCGGAGGGCCTCCAGCGGCACACCGCCCGCCCGCAAAATCGTCGGGACAGCCGAGGTCACATCCAGGATGGTCGATTCCACGCCAATATCCGTTGGGCCGCCATCCAGGATCACATCAACATGACCGTCAAGATCGGCCCGCACATGGGCGGCGGTGGTAGGGCTGGGGCGCGAAAAACGATTGGCACTCGGCGCACCAATCGGCACGCCTGCGGCCCGCAAGAGCGCCAGCGCAATCGGATGATTGGGCATCCGCACGGCTACTGTGTCGCGGCCTGCCGTGATGCTGTGAGGGATGGCATCGCTCTTGGGCAGCACGAGCGTCAGCGGCCCCGGCCAGAAGCGCCGTGCCAGCGCTTCAACGCCGCTAGGGAGATTGTTTGTGATCTGATTGAGCTGGTCGAACATGTGAATATGCACGATGATCGGATCATTGGCAGGACGCTCTTTGGCCTCAAAAATGCGGGCCACAGCCTCGGGATTGAGGGCATTGGCCCCCAGGCCGTAGACTGTTTCGGTGGGGAACGCGACCAGACCGCCGCCGCGAATCACCTCACCCGCCAGCGCCATAATTTCTGTCGCGGGCCGCTGGCGTGCCACCTGAATGATCGTTGTTGTGACGTTATAGGCCACGCGGGGCCTCCTTGCTATGTCCAGTACGCTCTTATTTTAGTCTCATCTTTCGTTCTGCCTATCCCCCGTTATTGGGGGGTATGTTGTGGCGCTTGGGGCTTGCAGGGGTAGGTTTTTTGAAAGGATCATAAAAACTAAACCACGAGCGTAGCCACCGAAGGTAAGGCACGAAGGACACGAAGATAAAAGATTAAACCATTGCTGCCTCTCGATTGAACAGGCTTCAAATGATCAATCTGTGAGCGACACGGAAGGTTTTAGAAAAAATCTAATTTTAAGTCCTTCTTCGTCTTTTCTTCGTGCCTTCGTGGTTCAAAATGTGGTTTGATTAAAAACCTACCCCTGAAAGATGTTGGGAGATGAGGGGGCAAATTCACCCGGCGCGTTGGGCGACTACAATGATTCGTTTACTGTAGACGCCTGTCGCAGCGTTGTACGAGCTGATATCGCAGGTGATCAGGGTCATGCGTTCGTGGTCGGTGGGATAGAGAGAGCTGGCGTCGCTGGCATCGACGCTGTAAATCTCCATCACCACATACTGGCGCGTCTCTGTGCCGTAGGTGAGTGTGAGGGTGTCATTGATCTGCATCTGATCCAGCGTGTAGAACGTGCCATGCTTGCGCTTTGCCAGCTCGGAATGGCCCGCAATCACCATATTGCCGGGAGCATCCAGCCATGCTGTGCCTTGCAGATGCCCAATTTGCATCCCCAGATTTTGCGTCCCCCAGACTGTCGTGCCATCGGAGAGCGTTTGGGCAGCAATTTCGCTGACGGGAGCACTGAGATTGAGTGAAGGAATCGCTAAGGTGACAGCGGTGTCTTGGGCGTGGATGATGACAGGGAAGGCCGCGAAGAGAGTGATACTTACCAGCAGGACGAGTGACGATAGGAGTGATTTCATGGTTCCTCAGATTCCATCATCCAGAATAAATTGTGATACGGATTAAGAATGATGGATGTGATTGATTCATTGTCTATCGTTCATCATAATGAAAACTGAGTGTAGAAGAATTGAGAAATTTAACTTTTATCAGTTATTCACACACTTGTGACTATTAAGATGGATTTCAGATGGGGCGTTGATCGAGTCATCACTCATCGGACATGCTTCTTTCGGCGTGTTCGTCATAGGATAAATGAGAGACATGCTTATGCTGACGCGATAGAATCAAAGACATAATTTGTTTTGGGTGTCATACAATAAAGAGATTTTTATGAGAATCCGTCGTGCGTTATTGTTCATGCCGGGCGACTCGCGCCGTAAAATTGAGAAAGGGGCGGCGCTGGGCGTTGATTCGATCATCATGGATCTGGAAGACGCGATTGCGTTGACGCAAAAAGATATTGCTCGTCACACTGTCGCCCAGGCGCTGCATGAGGTTGATTTTGGTCACAGCGAAAAGCTCGTTCGCACCAATATGGTGATTCCCGGCTGGCTGTACGCGGCTGATATTGCCGCAACAGTGGACGGGCGGCCTGATGGCTATGTCCTGCCCAAAATTGAGGGAGCCGATCAGATTCAGTGGGTGGCCGATGTCTTGTCGCTGGCCGAGGATCGCAACGGCTGGCCGCGTCACAGCATCAAGCTGCTGGCAATCATTGAGACAGCACGCGGCATCGTCAATCTGCGCGAGATTGCCGAGAGCAGCCCGCGCCTGGAGACGCTCATCTTTGGCGCTGAGGATTTGGCGGGAGATATGGGGGCGGTGCGGACGACGGAAGGCTGGGAGGTCTTCTATGCGCGGAGTGCGGTGGTGCTGCACGCCAAAGCCGCAGGCTTGCAGGCGATTGATACCGTCTTCATCGATCTGACCGCCTCAGATATGGCACTGACGGCTGAGACGGAACTGGCGCTGCGGATGGGCTACACGGGCAAATTGGCGATTCATCCGCGTCAGGTCGAGCCGATTCAGCGCGTGTTTACGCCGACAGTTGATCAGATCGCGGCGGCGCAGCGCTTGATTGCCACCCATACCGCGCAGCAGGCCGCCGGACGCGGCGTCTTTGAGTACGAGGGCAAAATGATCGATATGCCGATGGTGCGGGCCGCCATGAGCGTTGTGGCGCGGGCGCGGGCGTGCCGTGTGCTGGTGGAGTAGAGGATAAGATCGGGCAAATGCATGACCCCGCCACACGGATCATGTTGTAGGGACACGGCCTGCCGTGTCCGCATTTGCGGACGAGGCGGGCCTCGTCCCTACGGATCAAAATGACGATATTGTAAGGACACGGCCTGCCGTGTCCGCATTTGCGGACGAGGCGGGCCTTGTCCCTAC
>DAOTUR010000518.1:0-4720 GCA_034436915.1 Anaerolineae bacterium | reverse complement strand
ACACAGCCGGAAACGCTCATCGGCGCTCTGAAGCTCAAGGGCGTGTCTGTCGATGATCTGTCTCGGAATAAGGCCGTCGATCTGCGCGATGCCTTCTCGTGCTGGATGTCACACGAGATCAAATCTACGGAGCCGGGGATTCAATTCAAGCGCATCCTGTGTTTTGAGCCGCGTGTGCGTGGCAAAGCGGCGGAGACAGTCGGCGATATCTTCCGTAGCCTGATGCCGTTTGTGTATGGCCCCAATCCGATCACCAGCATCGCTATGCCGCTGGTTGCCACAGGCAAGCAGCTCATCCCCAAAGAGCAGATGCTGGCTCCTTTGATGGAGGCCGCCTATAACTGGCTGGCGATGGGCCTGCCCATGAAGACGATCAAAATTGTGGAGCACGGAGAAGACAAGGCGCTGGAATTAAAGGCCGCTTTTACGGCGCTCAAACAGAAGTACCTCACCGTCGGTGTGCCGCCCGAAGAGCCGAAAAAGAGCTTTAAATACGACTATTTCATCAGCTACTCGCACCAGAATGCTGATGAGGTCATGCATCTGTATGAAGAGCTTCTCGCCCACAAGCCGGATCTGAAAATCTTTTTAGATCGCAAGAATCTCAACACCGGGTCGGCGTGGCAGAGTGAACTCTATGAGGCGCTCGATGAGTGTCGTCAGGTGCTGGTACTGTATTCGCCGCCCTATCTTGTCTCAAAGGTGTGCAAAGAGGAGTTCAATATCGCCCTGCTGCGGCATCGTGAGGCCGATGGCAATGTGCTCGTGCCGATTTATCTCTACAGCGCTCAACTCCCCACCTATATGCAGTTGATTCAATTCATCGACTGCCGCGAAGGGAACACAGACAGGATCAAAGCCGCCTGCCAACAGTTGTTGGGATAATATATTCCGAAACATTTTTCGTGATTTACAGGCTGATGATAGAGGGATATTAGGGGAGAAATATTCAATGCATGATGCGCAAACACCACGCATTAAATATTGATTCGACGCTCTTATGCGTGCTGATCGTTACGCCTTGTTTTTGGACAGGCTGTACTGAGGAAACTGACGACCTTCTTCGGGCTTCTGGCGTTCCAGAAGCAAGCCGCCTTCTTCGGACAAGGCCTTCAGCGCCTTGACGCGGCTGGGGTTCAGGCCGTGCTGTGCGCCTACCTGACGCGAAATATCACCACGACTAAACCAGCGCTCACCCGATGCCGCATCGGATTTCTTATCGAGGGCTTCGACGGCCTTCATCATCATGTCTTTGTAGACTGCGGAACTTTTGCTCATGGGCGTATCCTGAGGTAAATGTCAGCGTGTGACTATAGCAGATTATCAACGCATTTGTGAGATGTAGAATTTGTTGTGGGAGGGGGCAAAGGCTGCTTTGCCCCCAACATACCCTACTTGCTCGATGTCAGTGCAAAGCCGCTCATAAACTGCTTTTGAAGCAGGATGAAGATCAACACAGGCGGGATGCTCGTCACAACAGCCGCCAGCATCAACGGGCCGTAGGCGAGGCCCGTATCTGACGAAAGCAGCGAACGCATCCCCACCTGCACCACCTGGGCCTTCTGCTCTGAGATAATCATGCGCGGCCACAGATACATATTCCAGGCAAACAGGAATTGAATCACCACCAGTGCACCGATAGTATTCAGGCTAATCGGCACAAGCACGCGCACCAGGAATTGAATCGGATTGGCCCCATCCAACTGCGCCGCCTCCACCAGTTCAAACGGGATGCTGGCGAAGTGCTGGCGGAACAAAAACACGCCTGTCGCACTGGCGAGAAAGGGCAGGATCAGTTTGAGCGATGTTGGGACAGAAAAATTACTCACGAAGCGAAAGAGACCGATAAAAATCACTTCGGTGGGCATCATCAGCGTGAGCAGCACAAAGGCGAAGACCAGCCACTTACCCGGAAAGCGAAAGTAGACGAAGGCCAGCCCTGCCATCAGCGAGAAGACCGTTTTGCCGAGCGCAATGCCCAGCGCCATCAGCCATGTATTCCACATATACAGGCCAAGTTCGCGCTGATTCATGACAATATCCCAGTTATTGGCAAACTGCTCGCCAAAGGTGAGACGGTAGCGGAACACATCGCTGTTGCCCTGGGTGCTGACGATCACTGCATACAGCAGAGGAAAGCCCATAAACAGGCACGATAGCAGCAGGCCAACATGTGTGACCCAACGACGCGGAAGCAGCGTGCGGAGGAATGAAGGCGACTCCGTGTGCTTGCCCTCGGTAACGATGGTTTGATTGGCTGTATTAAGCCCCATAATTCACCCGCCGTTCTGCTGTACGAAACTGCCAATAGGTGATGAACACCACAAGCAAAAACAAAATGATCGATTGCGCTGCCGCTTTGCCCAGGCCCAGTGCCTGCTGCTGCGTCTTGAAGACGTTGTAAATCATCACCGTCGTCGACTCAAGCGGGCCGCCCTCGGTGAGATAATCAATCGTGCCGAAAATCTCGAAGAAGGCGAACGTGATATTGGTGATGACGAGAAAAAACGTAATCGGAGACAGCAGCGGCAGCGTGACATACCAGAAGCGCTGGAGATTGTTGGCCCCATCAATGCCAGCGGCCTCCTGCAAATCTTTAGGAATGCTCTGTAAGCCCGCAATATAAAAGAGGATATTGAAGCCCAACCGTGTCCAGATGCTCGCCATGATGACGACACCCACCGCCAGCGTCGGGCTATTGAGCCAATCAAACTCTGTGCCAATCAGCGTCCTGGTGAGGTAATTGATGAGACCGCCCTGGGGATTGAACAGCAGGCGAAAGATAATGCCCGCCACCGCTGGAGAAATCGCATACGGCCAGACGAGTAGCGTGCGATAAATGGAGGCCCCTTTGACGGGCTGAAACGCCATAATCGCAATCCCTAATGAGATCGCAAGACCGAGCACAACAATGATGCCCGTAAAAATGAACGTCCGCATCACGCTCGCCATATACGTTGCATCGTTGGGGAGCGCTGTGAAGTTATCCAGGCAGATAAACGCGCTTTTTGTACGGCTTGCCACCAGCGTTGACAGGCGAAACGTATCTATGAAGGGATAATACAGGAAGAGAATCAACACAATCAGCGTCGGGGCCAGCAGCATCCAGGGCAAATAGCGCTGATACGGGAATGTGCCGGGTGTGTTTTCAACGCGGGTGAGAAAGCCCGTCGCCACGCCGCGCACCAGACCAATCGTCATCGCCATGCCCGCCGCGATCAGCACTATGCCCATGATGAGCTGGCTTGTTTCGCGCTCGGCCTCAAAGGTACAAAAATTGAGCGGCAGCATAAACAGCAGCGCCCCGCCTGCCCCGGCCACTGCGCCAATCACGGCCCACAGGCGGCGCGTGCTGCACGATTTGGTTTTTGGCGTACTGAGCGCCAGGACAAACGCCCCCACACCTGCGCCGATAACAGCAAAGATGATTCCAAGTACGATTGGCTGCATTCCACCCCCCCTCCTCAAATAGTGCGAATATCATTTTAAATTGAAAATAGGCTCTTAACCACAGGAGGCGCTGTGATTGGGAAGATTGATAGGCACAGAATACAAATGTAGGGGCATCCTGCGCTGCACAATGCCAGCACAGCCATGCCCCTACATCAGGTCAGACTGACGAATGACTAGTTGCTTGTATACAGTTTGTTGTATTCAACCAGCAGCTTGTTCGCGTCTTCGGTGGCCTTGGTCAGACGTTCTTTCGGATCGCCGCCCTTGAGCATCAGATCTTCAATCGCCTGGGTCACGATGTCGCGTGTTTCACGGAATGTGCCGAGCAGAGCGCCGCGTGTGGCGACGGTTACTTTGCTGTCATTGATTTGATCGTAAGCGGTGCGGAAATTCGGGTTGGTATCGTACCAGCCTTCTTTGTCCAGTAGCGCCTGAGAGCCAGCGGTGATCGGCAGATAGCCCGTGATCTTGTGCCATTCAGCCGCATTTGCCGGGTTATCCAGGAACAGCAGGAAGGCGACAGCGCCATCTTCGGTCTTGGCTTCGAGGTTGTTCATCAGCCACAGGCTGGCCCCACCAATGAGGTTGCCTGTCCAGGGGATATCCTGGTTGTTGGGCATACGGCTGGTCACAACGTCAATTTTGTTATCTGCCGCCGCCTTGATGACGCCGCCAGCAGACGCACTACTGCTGATGATCATCGCCAGGGTGCCGGTCGCGAAACCCTGTTCGGTGCCATCCCAGTCGCGCTGCACGCCTGTGTAGGTGTAGTAGCCCTTGTTGTACATCGTCTGCCACCATGTGGCGGTGTTGACGGCGGCATCGCTGTTCAACAGAATTTCGGTGGCGCGTTCAGTGCGGCCATTGTCATTGTTGGCATAGGCGGCGTCCTGTTGAGCAATCCACTGCTCAAAGAACCAGCCATGATTCGGCCAGGAGATGCAGCCCTTGGTCTTCTTGAGGGCCATGATCTTTTCGCAGGCGGCTTCAACGTCGGCCCATGTTGCGGGAGGCGCATCGACGCCTGCTTCTTTGAGCAGACCGGCGTTGGCATACAGGATCGCCGATGAGCTGTTCCAGGGCATGGAGGTGAACTTACCATCGATGGTGTAGTAGCTGCTCACCGGGGCAATGAAATCAGCGATATCGACCTTTTCACCGAGAATTTCGGTACGGCCCGCAATCGCATCTTCAATCGGCTTGAAGTAGCCGCTGTCACGGGCGAACTGTGTGCCGACTTCGAACCACTGCACAACAGCCGGGGGAG
>DAOTUR010000517.1:0-19394 GCA_034436915.1 Anaerolineae bacterium | reverse complement strand
GACAACTGCGGTAAGACATCGATCGCATAGTCGTCGGTTAAGGAGGTATCTCGCGGGTGTTGCTGCTGCCAGTCCAGACGGGTCTCGGCGATAAACCAGCTCGCCACAATCGTCAAGGCGAGCTGGTGCTGCCAGGCGCGATATTTCAGCGCTTGAAATTCGTCTAAGGTTTTTCCAGATTAAAACAGAGACCAAGACGATATAGAATAAAAGGACAAGCCACGAGATAATCACGGACGACGATCCAAAAATGGTTTGTTCGTATTGCCCCTCTCTGAATGGGAGCAGCTATTTCTTTGGAAAAGCCTTAAAGGAATTTGTTTTCTGATCAGCATGCAGCGCCCTCTCACACCCCGTTAAAACATCAGGTGATACACAGCGTTATTGGCGCGGCCCAACAAACTCAGCGTTGGGGTTGGGCGGACCCGCAAATTCCCAGTTCGGGTTGGGCGGCCCCACAAACTCAGCGTCCAGATTGCCAGCATGAGGAGTTTGGCTCATCCCTGGAGGACTGATGCGATAGTATTTGCCACTTCCGGCGTCCAAAAGCACGACGCCTTTCAAAGAATCTGGTGCGATATTTGGCGGAAGAGCCGTTGCATCAGGACTATCGAGGGCTTCTTTGGCTTTCCCCTCCGCGAAGGAGAATAAGATGCCCGTCTGCTCTGGCGTCATGACATGAGCATTGCCCATTTTAGGATCTAGCTTGCTAATAACAGGAAGAGCGACTTGTATAATTTTCTGGACGGAACCGTCACACGCCGCGTAGTCCTTCCAAAGTCTGGCACTGCGCCACTGAATGAGATGAGCGACCAGACGAATGGACATGAGATCTGTCCATGACTCCTCAACGGAGGGCGGCAGGTTGTAGCCGAGTGTCCATTTTTGCTGCGCTTCCACCAGTTTGGGGCCATGCTCGTCACTCTCAGCCATATTCACGAACACACTGAGAATCGCAGGTTCTAGCTCAATCAAACGCATGGCATTGTCACCGACCTCGATCCCTTTTGGCGAGACCACCATCACCGTATCATGCATCCAAGTGATACCCAGATCGAGAAAGGTATCGCGGGCTTCCGGATCGTTCTTGAAAAAATCCTGCATCACCTTGGCCAACAGACCTCGTGTGAAGCCTTTTCCGAGCGTCACAACAGCGTCATCATAGGTGTTGACGGCTGACCACTTCCCTTCACGACTCATTTCAATGGTAATCGCGTCGTTGATTTCCTTGCGTCGCGGGGTTATTTCGCCTTCAGCAGCTTTTAAATGTGCAGAGCCGCCACCGGGGTACATAAATCCGCCTTTCTTATCGACAACGTGTCTGTTCTTGTCTGTGGTTGAATGCAGTTTCACCTTTTCAAGGGCTGGGCCAAGATTGGCACGATTGGCCAGAATCCGGTTGATCACGTCGCTCTGTTCTGGAGTGAGAGCTGCGCCAGGAATGTCCGGAATATTGAGTTCGAGTTTATCCTTGACCTTGGTAATAGCCTGCCGCTGATCCGCAGGCACATTTTCGTCTTTCTCAGCTTTGGCCTGGCGGCGGCCTGATTTGGGCATCCACTGCGGCCAACTCCGCAGGTCACCCACAGGGGCTGCGGTGGGGACGTCTTCGCGCTGGATGCGGGCTGCGAGACGGTTGATCGTGGCTTGATTGCCAATCGTATGCTGTAATCGCATGATATCAGCCGCGCTTGAAAGCCTGGCTAGATCGGGTGACATTTGGTTTTGCAGGGGATTCGCGTCATGGCCTGCACTGTTTGATTGAGAATAACCCTTTGATGTCTTGCCTTGTTTGGCCGTGTGCTGTTGCAAGAGACTGACCTTTCTTCATAAAGCTGGCTCCTGGAGAGGGCAATAAAGAGCCTCAGCCCTCCCAGCATCGAGACGACTTTTTGTGATGAGTGTGTTTCAGGAACCACAGGGAGGCAGGCCCGAAGCCTGCCCCTTTCATATTCGTTTACGGGACTTCAACGGCAAAGCTGTTCACAGCACTCCAGGGGCCGAGCGTGCCACCGCTGCTGGTGGGGTGCTGACCCCGTATGCGCCAGTAGTACGCGCCATTGGGCAGGCTCACCTCAACGGAGGCCTGCGAATTGCTGCCGCCAGGAATGGTCGTACTGCGCCACACAACAGTCGTAAAGGTGGCATCGCGGCTCACCTCAAGCGTGTAGGTGGCAGGCCATGTGAGTGGTGTCCAGGTGAGGAGCGGCGTGTTATCCGGGTAACCCCACAACGACGGGGCCGCCCCGACAGGCGATGTGATTTTTACGATACGCTGTGTGCTGTACGGCCCGATATTGCCCGCAGCATCAATTGCACGAACATCCCAGTAGATATTGGTTAAGGGCAGCTTTCCCGCTGGAACATGTGCGAGCTCCGTCACACTCACAGGCGTGAGAGCGCTTAAATTTGGCTGCGTTGCATAGCGAATCTCGTAGCGTGCTGCCCCGATGACCGCATTCCATTGGAAGGTGGGCTGCTGCATCGTCACGGAGCCATTGGTCAGAGGCGCGATCAGCACAGGGGCCGCCAGCGGCGCACTGGTATCAAGGGTGAAGGAACGCACAGCACTCCACGCGCTGCTTGTCCCCAGATTGGTCATCGCACGGACACGGGCATAGTAGACCTGGGCGGCACTATCAGGCAGCGTGGGTGACCATGTGTGGCTTGTGGCGCTGGTGGTCACCGTTGGTCCCACGAGTGTTGTGAACGTGCTCAGGATCGAAAGCTGGAACTCATAGCCTGTGATCGTTGCTCCGATGGGAGAAACAACAGCGTTCCAGGCAAAATCTGGCGTGGTATCGGCGCTTGAAGCGGTAGGTGTCGTTGTCACTAACGATGGGCTTGGTGACGCGGCAGGACTGATGGTAAAGCGACGCGCCAGCGCGGAAGGCCAATTGGCATGGCCTGTGATGATCACACGCCAATAATATTGACCAAACGGGAGAGGCGTTGTGCCAGGTGTTGAACCAGCGAGTGACGTGGTATAGGTGATGGCTGTGACAGGCAGCAGGGGCGATGTGCGAATTGGCGAACTAAAGTCGCTGTTGTTGTCGATTTGTACCCGGATAGTCTGTGCTGCCGTGCCGGAAACAGCCGCCCATGTGAACGTCACGGCAGCCGGGGCCGCAGAAACGATCACGGCATTGGCCGCAGGAGTCAGTGAATAATTGACATGCAGCGTGCGCACCGGGCTGGGAAAGGCGCTGAGGTTGCCAGCGGCATCTTTGGCCCACACACGCCATACATATGTTCCCTGTGTCAAAGAAGTTGTCGTAGGGATCGCAAAGCTGGCGAGTGTTGTCGTGACCTCGGGAAACACCAGAGGGTTAAAATCGCTGCCATCCTGCGTCAGTTGGAAGACATAACGATTTGCTCCGGCGGAGGCAGCCCACGAGAAAGCAGGACGCGAACTGGATGTTACAGCATTATCCAGAGGGGTGTTCATGCTGGCAGGTGCAGCAGGCGCAGTGGTATCCAGCGTAAAGGCTTGTGTTGCACTGTAAGCTCCCAGTGTATTAAACGCGCCTCTGGCCTGCACACGCCAGTAATAGACCTGACCCGCCGTGTTGGGCAGCATTGGCAGCGTGAACGTCGTCGCATTGCCCACCTGGAAAGGCGAGCCGCTGATCTGGGTGGCAAAGGTTGCAATCGTCGAAACCTGAACGACATACCCTGTGACATTTCCAGTATTTGTAGCAGGTGCAGTCCATTGCAGCGTTGGCGTCACATCATTGGTGGGCGTATTCAATGGCGCAAAAGGCGCAGTGGGCGCACTCGGCAGCAGCGGCGAGATGACAAAGCGCGTCCAACCGGATGTGCCAAAGCCATTGCTGACCACGAGGCGATACTGATAATCACCATGCGGCAGGGCAGACGCTGTGGTAGTGGCTGTCGTCACAGGTGACAGACTCGTCTCTGGCGTGCCATTTGCATTCGTATCAATCTCAATTGTGTAAGTTGTCCCAAGAGGCGCAGCGATGACAGGTGACCATGTGAAGATCACGTTGGCTGTCGTGGCAGTTGGAATGACGGTATTGACGATTGGCGAAATGGCATACTCAACCAGGAATGTGCCTGTGACGCTCGGGGTGAGACTTTCGCTGCCTGCTGCATCCATAGACCAGATACGCCAGAAGTAGCGCCCCTGGGGCAGAGACAGCGTGCTTGTATAGGCCGCAGTCAGAGACGTGGCCTCATGAAGAACAGGTGCCGTAAAGGTGTTCTCTGTGTCAATATGAATTTTGTAGAACTTGACACCTGCCGCAGCCATCCATGAGAACGCCGGACGTGCTGTCTTCAAAACAGCATTCTCAGTCGGGAGAGTGAGCCCCGTCGGAGCGCTCGGCTGGGTTGTGTCTAACGTGAACGCTTGCGCCGCTGTGAAAGGTCCATAGGCATTAAGCGCCGTCCGGGCGCGAACACGCCAGTAGTAGATCTGTCCGGCTGTATCAGGCAGCGGCGTTGTGATGCTAAAGGGCAGTTGGGCGGGTGTTACCACATATGGAGATCCGAGCGCTTGTGTTGCGAACGTCGCCACCGTGGAGATTTGCAGCTGATAATCAATGACACTGGTCGGATTCAGCAGCGGCGCGGCCCAGTTGAAGGTCGGCGTTGTGTCATTTGTAGGAACGTTCGGTGGGAGAAAGGACGCATTTGGCACACCTGGCATTGCTGAGATGACAAAGCGACGCGGCTTTGAAATGCCCATCGTGCCGCCTGACACGCTGACAGTCCACCAGTAGTCCCCTGCGCCAAGCGGCGCAGACGTCCATGCAGCTGTGGCAAGCGGCCCGGAGGCACTGAAAATCTCAATGTTATCGGCTTCAGTGTAAATCGTGACCTTGTAAACCGCGCCAGTCAATCCGGTGACAGGGGTCCACGAAAACATCATCGGCGCACTCACTGCCGTGCCAACCAACGACACGCTGTGACCATCAAGCGGGGCCACAGCATAATCAACGCGCAGCGTGCGTGCGACACCTGGCACGCTGATATTCCCCGCTGCATCTTTGGCGCGTATGCGCCAGTACAGCGGATTGAGGCCCTGCGGCAGCGAGACAGGCAGCGCCAGACTCGTTGTGACAGCCTGATAGGGCGACCCATATGACAGTGTGCTGAAATCGGCTGTTGAAGACAGTTCAAGCGTATAGCCATTGGCCCCTGGTGCGGCAGCCCATGAGAAGGTGGGGCGAGCTATCGCTGTGACCGATCCATCGACAGGGGCAGTCAATGGGGGAGGATTGGGTGCTGTTGTATCAACTGTAAAGCTGTATACCGCCGAATACGCGCCGTATACACCTAGACTGGTCATGGCGCGAACACGCCAATAGTAGAGTGTGCCAGACGTGTCGGGGAGAGGCGCTAAAGCCCATTGATAATTGCTGCTGGTGAGGCCTGTGAGAGTAGGGACGACCAGCGCGGTGAAGGTGTTGTTGGTCGAGACTTGCAGCTCATACGTCAGCGATTGACCAGCAGGCGGCGTCACCCAGTTGGCAGGGACAGTCCAATCAAAGAATGGTGTTGTATCGTTTGTGAAGCCAGCATTGGGGACAGACGAAGGCATCTGAATGGCAACTGCCAGCGGCGATTTTGGCGTGACGGTCACCCGCCGCGCCAAAATCGCAGGCAGCAGATCGCCATTGACACGCACACGCCAGTGGTATGTTCCATAGACCTGAGCAGGGATGGTGAATGCTGCTGATGTGAGGGTTTGATTGACCTCTGGCGAACTGAAATCCGCATTGTTATCGACCTGGAGCGTGTAATTTGTCCCGACAGCGGCTGTCCATGTGAAGGTGATGGGAGCGGTTGTGGCTGTGGCGGCAGGAACGACAACTGCATTATGGACAGGTGTCAGTGCGATATTGACGACAAAACGCCGCTTCTCTCCACTGAACCCACTGATATTGCCCGCAGTATCCTGTGCACTGACGCAGAACCAGTATTCCCCTTGAGGCAAAGGCACTGCAAACGTATAGGTTGTCGTGGAAATAACATTGACCTCGAACGCTGCGCTGACAGGTGTTGTGCAAGTATCATTGGTCGCTACCCGCAGCGCGTAGCGTGTGACATCAGGGAGCGCTGTCCATGTAAAAGCAGGGCGCTGCGTTGGAATCACGGTGTTCAAGGCAGGGGCTGTCAAAGTAGGTGCCCCAGGAGCGACACGATCCAGCGTGAAGCTGTAAACAGCTGACCAAGCACTCGTCTGGCCCAGGAAATTCCTGGCCCGCACGCGCCAGTAATAAAGCTGTCCGTTGGGCAGTGCAGGTTCAGGTAGCACAGGCGTAATCTGAGCGTAACGCGCTGGCTCAAGCACGGTCAGCGTGGCCGCAGGAGTCGTAAAGGCTGTGTTTATGGCAACCTGCACATCATAGCTGTATGGCGTAATAGTGCCAGAGGCTGCCCAGGCGATGAAGGGCTGGAGCAGATTGGTTTTGCCTGCGTTGAGAACAGGTGTATTGGGCGCACCCGCCGCTGCTGCGCTTAGGAGGGGAGCGGTTGGAATGGGCATCCCGACAGGACGAAGCAGCGCCAGAGCAAAACTGCCGACGCTGCCGTTATAACCGCCCAACTGAATGTAGTAGGTCGTATTATCGTTGAATGTCATGGTGAGCTGTGCTTGCTGGCTAGTGGGCACATCATCGCTGCACCCTCCCGCGACAGGCGTCAAATCTGCCAGATTAGGTGTGCCGCCGTTGCCATCCGTATACACAGCGATAATGGTGTCAAAGGCACTGCCGAAGCTCGTCAGGACGAATGTTTCACTCGTCGGGCCACCGGCTGGCGGAGTGAATTCATACCAGGCGGTGTTGGTGATGTTGAAACCGCATAGGGGCGTAGGCTCATTGATCTGATTGCTGTTACCCCCTGTATCGCCGCTGTGAGCATACGGCACAGCAGAGGCGTTCAAGCGGCCTGCAAAATCATCATTACCCGTTGCCAGAACGCCAACAGCGAGCGGTGCAGCGCGAAATACCGTCGATTTGCCATTCGTATTGCTCGTTGATGGGATACCTGTGGGCGCGAGAACAACCGCTTGCGTTTCGTTCTCAGGGGCCCAGAGGAACACATTGTCAAACACAAGCGTGCCGTTTGTCATCTCCGGGAAGAGCGCGCCAATGCTCACGCTGCCTGTAGGCAGAGGTTCAGCGTCCAAAACTACGATCACATCGACGTTATCAACAGCCACACGCAGCACATCATTCATCGCTGAGAGGCGCACACTCCGTGCTGTTCCCATCGGCACAGGGGCAAGAGAGACATGCCCCAGCCCTGTCATTGTGCCTGCCGCATCGTATTTGTTGAGGGTAACAGCACCTGCCGCATCTAATGTAACCTGATACGTGCCAAGCGCACTCTCACGCACGCCCATGTGCGCTGTGCCAAGAGAGTCCGCGAACGTGAAGTAGCTCATGACGGCGATATTCTCGTAAATAGCGTTGAGAACGGCGCGGCCTGTCCCGTTGATCTGTACGGCGCTGTCCGGTGAACTGGCGACGATTGTCCAACCAGGCGGAAAGGCCCAATGAGCGGGGACAAGCCCGTCCTGAAACAGATCCCGCAGGATCAGCTTCAGGGCAGGTTCAGATGGCAGAGCTGCATTTTGAGGGACGACAAGTGTCGGCGTCTCCGACAGGATGACCAGCGGAGGTACGTCGGTTGGCAGAGTCTCTGATGGGACGACCAGCGGAGGTACGTCAGTCGGCGGCGTCTCTATCGTGACGACCAGAGGAGGTATGTCGGTTGGCAGAGTCTCTGATGGGACGACCAGCGGAGGTACGTCAGTCGGCGGTGTCTCTATCGTGACGACCAGCGGAGGTACGTTGGTTGGCAGAGTCTCTGACGTGATGACCAGCGTCGGGAGGCTATCGGCCTGGAACGGTATTTCTGTTACATCCTGGGCAACCAGCGAGGTGATTGTCACCAATCCCATAAACAGCGCCAGCAGGCGTATGAGCCTGATTTGTGTCTTGTTTGTCATGCGTCTTCATATCCTTTGGGCGAGAACACTTTCACGGTTTTCCTCGGTCAAGAAGGCAAAATAAGCCCTTTCACGGGCATTAAGGGATGGTGTCAATCACGAACGATCCAACGAAACTCCATGCACCAAAAACGTTATTGGCATCTTTCGCTCGCACACGCCAGAAATACACACCATCGGCCAGCGTCACAATTGTTGAAGTGCTGCCTGTTACGGGATAGACCGTTGGGGAGACAAACGTCGCTGTGTCATCGACCTGCACATCGTAGGCGACAGCCCATGAAATCCGTGTCCAACTCAACGTGGGTGTGTTGGTCTGGAAAAGATTTGCACGGGAAATCTGAATCGGTGTCGCCGTTGGGGTGAATGTGAGTGTGGGCGTCAGCGTTTTTGTGAGGGTTGCTGTGGGCGTTTTGGTCGGCGTTTTGGTCGGTGTGGCTGTCGGCGTTTTGGTCGGTGTCTTTGTAAACGTCGCCGTCGGTGTATTCGTCGGTGTCTTGGTAGAGGTCGCTGTTGGCGTGTTGGTGGGTGTAGAGGTTAACGTTGGCGTCAGGGTTATTGTTGGGGTCGCCGTTGGTCCTGTAGGACCTTCAAATTCGTAGGCACCCACATCCGGCAACCCTGTGTTAGTGCGCGTATCTGCGCTTTGATGCACGACATATTCCGCATTAACGGGCTTGTAAGGGCTACTGAGTGCGTCGCCAAAATTCACAGCGGGGGATGTTTCGACAAGATCATAGTTGCTCGCTGCCTCGTTGACGAAGCCGATAGCTGTTGTGACAGGTAGCACGTTTACGTTCCCCAGACCCGTAATAGTGCCAGGAGGATTTGGGGCACGAAAGTTCTCAATCGTGATCGCCGCTGCACCCTTGTGAAAGATGTTCTTTCCTAACTTCAGCTTTCCATACTCCCCCATATAGAAGAGGCTGCCGCTGGTTCCCACACCACGAAAAATGTTATTGAAGGCTTCTGCGGATTGATTATTGCTTTCCAGTAGAAAGAGGGCTTTTTTGCCGCCGCTGATGTTCATAATGACCGTGTTATGATAAAAATACAGCGGCCCGTTGCGCTCCAACATCCCGTTATCACCGCCGAAGTGAACGACATAACCCATTGCTGCTGGTGCAATGAACACATTGCCGTATACATGGGCTATATGGTAATCGGGTCGTCCGGTAATAAGCGTGCCGCCCTCTTCTGCTTCAACCAGATCGAGCTGCTTCGATGTGCCGCCCTCGAACCAGTTGTAGCGGACAATGGTGCCAGACGACCGATCTTTCAGCGGATTTCCCAACGCGCCGGACAGCAGCGGCCCGATGTAGTTATATTGGAAGACAATGCCAATTGCTTCGGTGTAAATGTTATGTTCGAAAATTCTCCCCACGTTGCCATTGCCGAAGATGCGGCTGTATTCCAGCGTAATATCTTCAACGATGTAATCTGGCGCGCTTGTCGCACCAAAAAATCCATTGCCAGAACCCGTAATGGTGCAGTTGGTAAAGGTGAGATGCCGCCCACTCTCGATGAAGATGGCCGACGCATTTTGAGCGTAATTGCGTAGACCTCCACTGCCATTGAAAAAGGATTTGCTTTGATGACCATTCGTCACAGTCAGGTTTTCAACGCGAATGTACTGTGCGTCGTTGTGGATGGTGAGGACACCCCGTATCTCATTGGTCAGATCCATCGTGGCCGTATTCGTGCGTGCCTGGTCGCCATCGATGACGGGGAGCTGACCGCTGGCATCAGGCACCCCCACAATGCAAATCGGTTTACTCGCTGTGACGGAGGTGCTGATATACACCTTGTCGCGGTAGGGCGTGGATTTCCAGTAGACATAGACGATATCGCCTGGCCCAAGCGTCTTGAAATTGACATCTCGAATGTTCGCAAACGGCTTGCCTGGCCCGACCTCAAAGACTTGATCGGGGGTAAAGCCTGTACAGCCCGACGGACCCAACGCTTCCGTTGGAAGGGAGATGACAGCGGTTACAAATAAACATAAAACCGCCAGCATCAAAACATGAACTTGCTGCTTACGAGGCATACAAATTCCTTTCCGATGAGGAATAAATAAGAGGTAGCCGATGAGACAGGCCGCTGCGCCACGCAACATCAGCGCAATGTCCCACCGCCTGAATGATTACGTTTATGACAACTTTGGCGGCCTAAGCCCCATTATGATGGGAAAAAATAGGGCTGAATCGGGAAACAAGCGGGAATTTTGCCCGCTGTAACCGGGAGAATTGCGTAGAGCAGTGGCGGGTAAATGGTATGGGGCAAGCGAGGGGTTTCAATTCAAGCGCAGTGATGCTCGATCCTACGAAACGCCTCGGAGTGGGCAGTCAGACGTGTGGCTGATGGGATGTGAGTAAAAGACAGCATAGGCCGCATGAGCGTCCTCAATAAGCGGCCTGGTCTTTTTTGCCGATTCCTGCTTCTAACGCTAACAAAATCAATTTGGCCCGATCTAACACCTGAAGCTTGACCAGCACATTCGACACATTGTTGCTGATTGTCTTGGGGCTGAGTGACAATCGTTCAGCGATTTCCGTATTCGTCAGTCCCTGCGCCAGCAGTCCCAGAATTTCGCGTTCGCGGTTGGTCAGCTCATCAAACGCGATATTGGGCATCGTTTTAGGGGCATCCGACAAGTATGAAATGACACGATTGGCGATCCCGGCGCTAAAAATCACACCACCGCCTGTCACGGTCTGGATGGCGTTGACCAACTCCTGCTGCTCCGTATCTTTGAGCAAATAGCCCCTGGCTCCGGCCCGAATCGCTGGAAAGACCGAGGAGTCGTCTTCAAAAATCGTGATAATCAGAATACCAATGTGCGGATTCGTGCGATGAATTTGACGCGTGGCTTCAATGCCATTCAAAACAGGCATCTTTATGTCCATCAGGATGACATCCGGTTGATGCAGACTCGCCAACCGCACGGCCTCTGCGCCGTCTGCGGCCTCTGCAACGACATCGATATGCTCAGAATCTGTCAGGAGGTTGCGCAGTCCGCTGCGAATAATGGCCTGATCATCGGCAATGAGAACGCGAATTGGCTGCTTATCCATAAATTAACCTCTCTCAAAAACGATGACCCTGGCTGTTTGAGTCCATACGAATGCGCGGCCTCTTGATGTGTCGATCAGATCGAGATGCGTCACAGGCGATTACTCTATGCATGTCAAATCGAGGCCTGTAGGGCGCGATGATGCAGATTACCTTTTAAAGACGCAGAAAAGCACGCTTTCTGTGCCTGCCAAATCGAGGCCTGTAGGGGTGGCATATATCAAGCACACAACAAAAACGCGGCGGGTGACATATATGCCTCCTCTATAAGTCAAAATTTTAGATCCGTCCTCATTTGGTAAAGTGTATTATCGCCCCCGCAATGCAAAACGCAACGGGCGGCATACATGCCTCCCCTGGAAAAAATCGTCTGTATTCTCCGTATTCAAAAGTTAAACTGCATTAAGTCTCTGACGACAAGGATAAAACCTATCCAAAACTCCATCTTGCGACAGATTGACGTGCGCCTCTGAGTAAGAGAGTAATCGACGATCAGGAGGGGCAAATAGAGATAGTTTCCCGATTTTTCAGGCAGTTATCAGGAAAAAATCTCTCTGCAGCGTTGATCTCATCCGACAGAACGATGAAGACACCCCGTGCCATCATAGGTGCGTGAAGCCGCCGATCTTCTACGGCAAGACAAGGGGCAAGGTGAAGCAGAACGTGCTGCCTTTGCCCACTTCACTTTCAACCTGAATTGCGCCATTGTGTTGCTCGATAATTGCTCTGGCGAGTGCCAGCCCCAGCCCTGTGCCATCCATATTGGCATGGTGTTGATCGAATACGCGGTAGAAACGCTCAAAGACGTGAGGAAGGGCATGCGCCGGGATGCCCATGCCGGTATCGGAAATATCAACTGTCAGCTCTGTCGCGCTGATCGCATAGGACAGGGTGACTGTTCCGCCGTCACGGGTATATTTGATGGCATTGGCCAACAAATTGTGCAAGGCCTGCGACATACGCTGTGCATCGACTGACACAAGAGCCTCTGACATATCGGCGCGTGTGACCAGCGTAATATGCTTCTCCTGAGCCATGCGTTCCATGTCTCGGATCACGCCGTCCATTGCGTGAACGAAATTATGGCGCTCCATGACAAGCGCCCGTCCCGTCTCCAATTTTGCGAGATCGAGAACAGCCATGATGACACCGCCCATTTGTCGGATGGTTTTGTCCAGATCCACCATTAATTGATGGCCCTGTTCATCATCGATGCGGCCATACTGCTTCAGGCTGGTGATGGTCGATTCCATCGCGACCAACGGACTTTTGAGGTCATGGGAAGCCGTGTTAAGAATCTCATCCTTGATCTGGTTGAGCTGCTCGTAGTAGCGCAGGTCTTCTTGTCGGAGCCGCCGTTCAGCGTCGGCCTCGCGCTGCGCCTGCTGGGTTTTGTGAGCCACTTCGAGGTTACGCAGTTTGGCAATACTTTCCTGCGTGCGAATTTCGTCCTTGAGCGCGCTGTACTGTTCGTGATGGGCAAAGGCGGTCTTCCAGGCTTCAATCTGTTTATAGCACTCGAAGAGATGCAGATGGCAGTTCATCTGAATATTTTTCTGCTGCATGGTTTCCGCATGCGCCAGCCCTTTCAAAGTGACTTCAAGAGCCGCGTCAAGCTTCTTCTGGCGTTCATACAATCGACCCAGATTCAAATAACCATCCGCGATATAGGAGGCAACGCCCAGTTCGAGCGCAATCTGCAAGCCCATTTGCAGATGATCACTCGCTTGCTCAAACTTTGACTGCTGGAGCCGAAGATTGCCCAGCAGAATATGCGTGAGCGCCTGCCCATCACGATCCCCAATATCCTCGAATAGACGCAAACTGCGCGTGCCATACTCAATCGCGAGATCAATGCTGTCCATCTGCCGATACAGCCAGCAGTAATTCCCGTAGACACTGGCCAGGCCGCGAGACAGCTTAAGATGCTCAAAGTGAGGGATGGCGAGTTCGTAGAAATAGATCGCTGTCGTATAATCGCTCTGGTGGCCGTATAAGGTGCCGATGTTTCTCAGCCCCAGCGCCAGGAATCCTCGATCATCCAGCCGCTCGGCATGTTCAATCAGTTTTTGCAGCCATTCCAGCGCTTGCGTGAGATTGCCGAGGTTGCTGTAGGCTGTCCCGATTGTGAAATAGGCATTGAGATGCCACAGCCCGATCTCGCCACTTCTCCGATGATAAAAATCCAGCGCCTTTGTCATATGGGTGATGGCCTGCTCATACAAGCCTGCTTTAAGGCCGCATTGAGCTTGCATGACACGGCTGTCCATGCGTCCTGTTTCGTAGTTCTGCCGTTCAAAGATGCCAGTCGTTGATAGCTGCTCAGCATCCTGCGCCAGTTTCATAGCCTTCGCGACATCGCTGTGCCACAGGCTGCGGGCTTCCAGATTCAGCGCATCGATTCGGGATTTATGGCTTTCCAGATTCATCGGCATCACTCTGTTTTATCCAGCGGGAGCATGAAGGAAAACGCGCTGCCTCTGCCAATTTCGCTTTCCACCTGAATCGTGCCGTTGTGCTGCTCAATTATCGCTTTCACGATGGCGAGGCCTAGGCCGCTCCCTTCAACATTTTGATGCCGCTCATCCAGTACACGGTAAAAGCGCTCAAAGACAAACGGCAGAGCGTGGGCAGGAATGCCAATGCCGTTATCGGTCACTGTTACAGTCAAAAGACGCTGCTGGACGCTGCACGACAGCGTAATGTCTCCGTCTTCAGGGGTGTATTTGATTGCGTTGGAAATCAGATTTTGCAGCACCTGAGACAGTCGATCAGGATCAAAAGGCAGCATGACCAAGGGCAGCGGATGGGAATGCTGCAAACGCAGGTGAATACGCTTTTGAGAGGCGGCGCGCTCCATATCCGCAAAAAGGCTCTCTAGGAATGCCCCAAAATCGCACAATTCCGTATCTAAGGCGCGGCCTGTTTCCAATTTCGCGAGGTCAAGCACGTTAACGATCAAATTCCCCATCTGCCTGATCGTTGTGTCGATATCCGACAGAAGCTGCTGACCGCGCGTATCCTCTAACCGTCCATGCCGACGTAAGCTGTCAACAGTCAGCTTAATCCCCACCAGGGGACTTTTGAGATCATGCGACGCAACGTTGAGGATTTCATCCTTCATCTGACTGAGTTGTTTGTAATAACGGCGGTCTTCTTCGCGCAGGCGGCGCTGTGCGTCGGCCTCTGACTGCGCCTGTCGTGTTTTATAAAGCGCTTCAAGATTGCGCAGTTTGGTGATACTCTCCTCAGAGCGAATCTCGTCTTTCAAAACCACACCCTGCTGCTGGTTTTCAAGGGCGGTTTTCCAATCATCAAGGCGGCGATAACACTCCGTCAGCCCCTGATGACAATCAAGCTGCATCATCTTCGATTGAAGTGTTTCCGCTTGTCTCAGCGTGTCCTTAAATGAAGCGATTGCAAGATCATAATCGCCCCGACGGAGATAAATTTTGCTTAAAATCATCAATGCATTGGCAGCAGCCGCGACATTTCCACACGCTTTGGCAATCTGCCGCCCGATTTCGACATGCTGCATTGCCTGCACATCATCGCCTGATCGAAGCTGGAGATCGGCCACAACGATGTTTGCGCGCGCCTGTCCATCCATGTGTCCGACTTTTTCAAACAATGCTAAGCCGCGATACCCATACTCAAGTGCAAGAGGAAGGTCACCGCTGAGTCCGTATACCCATGAGTAGTTGTTGTAGGCGCTGGCAAGACCTGAAATCGTATCCAGCTGCTCAAAATGAGGGATCGATTGACCCAGGAAATAGAGGGCGGTTGTGTAATTGGCCTGGCTTAATCAAATCGAAATATGGTTCAGTATTCTGATGCGCCGACTTTTGAAACGGGCCAGTTTTGTGTCCCGCGCTGACCTCAACCAGCGCCTTCTTGACTTCATCGCCTTTTTTAATCGGACGGCCAAACCTTTCAAGTGGACGTATACGGGGCGGCCTCTTTGCGCTTGAATTGCTTATTGACTTCCGCAAAGCTGTACTAGACAGACGGCTTTAGCCTCTGGTGAGAGCGGATGCCACGTGCTGATCAGAGGCCACATATCCTTAAGTTGGTGTATATGGAGTGAGGGGAAGATCGCCCGCAGGTTTAGCAGGTTGTTTATGATTTGGGAACATCATGTTATGTTATGCTTCACGTATTGCCTTATTTGCGTAAAAGATGAGGTCTTATGCTACATAAAAGTCTTGTTCTCGTGCTTCTCATGCTGTTTATCGTCCCCACCTTCGCGCAGGATGAACTGCGTCAGTGGGTCTCGTCTGCCTCGGCTACCAGTGAATACTCAAAGACCGATTGGAGCGCTCAACAGACTATTGGCGAACCCGATACCAAAAAGTGCGGCGATGCAAAGACCGCCTGGGCCTCGCTGACTCAGGATACCATTGAAGAACTGACGGTTTATTTTGATACGCCTGTGATCCCATCCGAGCTGAACATCCATCAGAATTATGGACGCGGCTCGATTGCGGCGGTGGAACTCATCCCCCAAGATGGCAGCAGCAATATCGCCATGCGCGGCACAGCCGATGACGGCACGGACTGCCCTGGCGTCTTCACCGTCAACATCAGTGATATTCAAGACCCCATCATCGGCGTACTCATCAAAGTCGATCAGCGCAGCGCCAAGAAGTGGAATGAAATCGATGCGGTGGAATTGGTTGGCACGCCCACCGAAGACACCTCCAACCCTGACACCCCCTCGACGACCTGGAGTACGGCCTTTGGGCGCAGCGTCACCTGTGACGAAGGCGGCCAATTCGATAATGGGGTCGAATTTACCGTGATTCAGATGCGCGTGCGCTCCACCTACACCGTCACCGCGATTGGCCTGAATGGATTTGACCCGATTCTGGCCGTCCTCAGCGACAGTGGTACGGGCCTGTGCGATGACAACTCGCCCGATGCGGTGGATTATGCGGCGGTTCTGCCCAGCACAGGCGATGTCCCCTCCTCAGGGAGCAGCGCACAGGTCGTCTTCACCAATCGTTCTACCAGCGGTGAGGCGTTCCGCAATGTCACATTCGTTGTGGGCGGGCGTGATAATCAATCCGGTCAATTTGTGCTGCTGCTTGAAGGACTCACATTGTCCTCAGCGGATGGGCTTGGCGACACCATCTCGGTTCACACCAACCCCGCCATGATCTCGTCCGGCGTGCCGCTGACCGCCTATATGATGTCGGTGACACAGGTGTTTGATCCCTGGATCGGGCTGGTCGATTCCGAGATGAATTTCCTGAAAGATAACAACGACGTATATTTTGCCTGCGATGATGCTGGCTTTACCTCCTGCTGGGGCGAGTCAACCAACATGGAGAGTTTCGCCGTCTCGCGCAGTGGGGGCCGTGCGCTGGCGGGTGGCAGCAAAGATGCCATGATGACGATTCCTCTCGATCCAAGCTTTGAGGACTCATACATCAACTACTTGATGAGCACAATTCAGGGCACGTATGGCGATTATATCGTCGTCTTTCATGCCGGGATTGGGCAGCCCTAACGTCTGTGCTGTATGATAAACGGGTCAGTCTGCCAGCGCGGACTGGCCCGTCTTTTATTTTCAGAGATATACATCTATCAGTGTCAGGAGATCAATGTGGCGACAGGAAAAGCGCTCATCAATTGGGGCGGCTGGAGTGGGCATGAGCCGCAGTTATGTGCCGAATTGTTCGGGCAGATTTTAAGAGATGAGGGCTTTGAGGTGAGCATTGTGTCCGACCTTGATGCCTATACCGATCAAGGCTATATGTCTTCGCTTGATCTGATCGTGCCTGTGTGGACGATGAGCACCATCACCAATGAGCAGGAGAACGGCTTGCTCAACGCCGTTCGCAGCGGGGTCGGCATTGCGGGCTGGCATGGCGGCATGGGCGATTCATTCCGCAACAATACCTCGTATCAATGGATGGTCGGCGGGCAGTGGGTCACCCACCCCGGCAATATCATCGATTATCAGGTGAATATCACGCGGCCTGATGACCCGATTTTTGCCGGTCTGCATGATTTTGCCATGCATTCTGAGCAGTATTACCTGCACGTCGATCCGAGCAACGACGTCCTTGCCACCACGACATTTTCGGGGCGTGAGGGCGATGCGCCCTGGATCGCGGGGACGGTGATGCCTGTGGTGTGGAAACGGCATTTTGGAGCAGGTCGCGTCTTTTACTCCTCATTGGGGCATGTGAAAATCGATTTTGATGTCCCCGAAGCCCGTGAAATCATGCGGCGCGGCATGTTATGGGCGGCGAAATCGTCTTAAGGGGCGTGATACCATCCGTTTGGGGCGCGGCGGACTGGTCGCTGTGCAGGATAACGTGGTCACGATTTTCGCATCATACAATAGGATCACAACGGCTCACAGTGCTTTTGTAGGGGCACGATGCATCGCGCCCTATGCCTACCAACTCAGTAATCATTCACCTATCCGTGAGAATCGTGGGTTTGTAGAGGCAGGATACATCCTGCCCACGTTGAATCCCCTATAAATCAATCAGGGCGCGATACATCGCGCCCCTACAACGGCCTTTGTCGCATGGATAGCTGAATCATTACTTTCGCATCATACGATAGGATCACAACGGTTCACAGTGCTTTTGTAGGGGCACGATGCATCGCGCCCTATGCCTACCAACTCAGTAATCGTTCACCTATCCGTGAGAATCGTGGGTTTGTAGGGGCAGGATACGTCCTGCCCTGCAAAAAATTCTCTCAGAAGCCGTTTGATAATGCCATTCGTTACAAAAAAATGTATTTTGGCGTAGGGACAGGGCCTGCCCTGTCCATTTTCACGCGATGAACGGCCAGAGCAGGCCCTATCCCTACACGAATCATGCATAACATTTTGCATTATCAAACGGTCTCTCAAACCAGCAGGGCGCGAGCGAAGCCACCGTAGGTTTAGATCGCGCCCCTACGAGGGCCTTTGTCGCACGGATAGATGAGTGATTACCGCACCACCCGACCTCCTCTCCCACTGCATGGTAGAGGGGGTTGGGGTGAGGGTGAAGAGAAGATTATGAGCAAACTTAACGCCGTAAGCGCGGATCGAGCAAATCGCGCAGACCATCGCCGATGAAGTTAAACGCCATGACGAGCAGCGCAATCGCCACGCCCGGATACAGCCATATCCACCACTGATCGAACGTATCAATGCCAATCGACACCATACGGCCCCACTCTGCCCGCTCAGGCGCTGCGCCCAATCCCAGGAAGCTCAGGCCCGCAAACGTGAGAATGGCATTACCAATATCGAGGGTGGCAAGAATCAACGCGGGCGCGATGCAGTTGGGCAAAATCGTGCGCGTCAGAATATAAAAGCCACTGGCCCCCACACTGCGAGCGGATTCCACGTATTCACGGGATTTGGCATCCAGCACGAGGCCGCGAATCATGCGGGCATAACTGGGCCACCACACAATCACCAGCGCGAAGACCGCATGATTAACATCCGGCCCCAACGCGGCTGTCACCGCCATCGCCAGCACAATCGTCGGGAAGGCCATGAAAAGCTCAGTGATACGCATGAGAATCTCATCAAACAGGCCGCCCAGATAACCCGCGAGAGAGCCAACGATAATCCCAACCAGCGATCCAAACGTGACGGTTTGCAGCCCGGCAGGAATCGTAATCCGCGCTCCATACAGGACGCGGGTGAACATATCGCGGCCCAATTCATCGGTCCCCATGATGTGAGATACTGAGGGTGGCTGTTTGAGGGCCTTCGTGTTCTGGGCGAGAGGATCATACGGTGCAATCACCGATGCCAATAGGCCGAGCACACACCACACAATCACCACTGTCAGGCCCGCCACAACAATCGGATTACGGCGCAGGTGATGGGCGACATCCTCCCATCGTTTACGCCAGACGGATGCGCGGGTCAATGAAGTAGTAGAGTAGGTCAACGACAAAATTCACCCCCACATAGATAAGCGCAATCAACATACTGACACCCATAATCGCCGGAAAATCCTGCGAGGTTGATGCGCGAAACATATACAGACCAATGCCCGGCCATGCATAAATCGACTCGATGAGAACCGACCCCACTAGCAGATTGCCATACATCAGGCCAATAATCGTCACCACCGGAATCAAGGCATTCCGCAGCCCATGTTTGATGATGACCGTCTGCTCACGCAAGCCTTTGGCGCGGGCGGTGCGAATGTAATCCTGGCCCAGGACTTCCAGCAAGGACGAGCGCGTGATGCGGGCGATAATGCCCGATACATACATCGCCAGCGTGAAGCCGGGCAAGATCAGGCGCAGCAGCGTATCCTGGAAGGCCCGCATATTGCCCCTGAGCAGGCTGTCTACTACATACAGG
>DAOTUR010000516.1:0-6816 GCA_034436915.1 Anaerolineae bacterium | reverse complement strand
GGAACTGGAAGGTCATCCCGAAGTGCCTCTGTATTCGCCCCTAACGGAGCCCTTGCGGGCTGAGTCTGGTCAACCTGAGCATTATTCATGCTCCCGGCTTGAGCCGGGGGTCGTTGACTGTTTAGTCCTGTATCGTGTCGGTGTAGACGTTCGCCATGAGTTCTTCAAGGGTATCGGGCAGCGGGCTGGCCTCAGCAAATTCGACACAGGCCGCAACCTGCGTCTTAGCATCAGCCTCAAATTTCGCCAGCGCCGCATCCTGATTGCCAAACTGCTCATTGATGCGTTTGTGCAGCAGCACAATCGGGTCTTTTTCTTCGCGCCACTTCTTCAATTCTTCGGCGCGGGTGTCGTACTGCTTATCGGACATGCCGTGACCGAAATAGCGGTAGGTCATGGCTTCGATCAGCACCGGGCCTTTGCCGCTGCGGGCATAATCCATCGCCTCGGTCACGGCGTCGTACATGGCGAAGACATCCTGCCCATCGATACGCCCCATATCCTTCACGCCGTAGCCGATGGCGCGTTCGTGCAGGATCGGGTTGCCCGCCGAGCGTGTGATTTCCGTCCCCATGCCGTAGAGATTGTTGTCGATGATCCAGACATTCGGCAGATCCCACGCGCCGGAGATATTGAGCGCCTCATGGAAATAGCCGTTGTTGGACGCGCCATCGCCGATGAAGCAGATGTTGGCTCCGCCCGTGTTGTTGTACTGCGATTCAAACGCCAGCCCTGCTGCCAGCGGGATATTGCCGCCCACGATGGCATAGCCGCCGTAAAAGCGCTTTTCTACCGCTGCAATGTGCATCGAGCCGCCCTTGCCATGACTCGTCCCGGCGCGGCGGCCCATCATCTCGGCCATCAACGGGCCAAGTTCCACACCCAGCGCAATCGCCAACCCGTGATCCCGATAGGCCGTGATCATCGAATCGATGGGCTTGTGCATGGCGGCTACGGCTGCGACACCAATCGCTTCGTGGCCGCTGTAGAGATGCAAATAGACGCCTGTAATACGCTTTTGCGAATACAAATCATGGCAGGCTTGCTCAAATTCGCGGATCAGCACCATCTGCCGATACCATTCAAGCTGCGTGTCCTTGTCGGGTACAGCCATTTCGACTCCTCTATAGACTCAGCCTATGCGCTGAGATTCAAACTCCTCTTAAACGTTGCCTAGTGTAACCTATCCAGGGGAGGGTGACAAAGGGGGTCTGCGGCATCCTTAAGACCAATTTCATCTGGGATATTCTTATCGCGGGAAGAGACCCCTCCCTGACCCTCCCCACTACTTAGAGAGGGAATAAAAGCCCCTCTACAGCGAAGTGGGAGAGGGGTTGGGGTGAGGGTGAAAAGCAAAACTTAGATTACACACAGATTTGTTGGGAAATGTTTTATGAATTTGATGATGAAGAGTGGAGATGTGCTGTAACGATGACTTATGATTCTGAGGGGGAAGGACTCGAACCTTCAACCTTGGGCTCCAAAGGCCCCTGCTCTGCCATTAAGCTACCCCTCAATAGGTAGACTGATTATAGCAAATACGGGGAGAGGCGTAAAGACGGAAGATGCGCCTACTCGCTGCCCCCCATCAATCCAGGCTCGTTAAAGATTATTCTTCTCGCTGGCGGATTTGAGCCAGCGGCGGGCATACACAGCAGCCCATGTCTGGATATTCTCACGGTTCACGGTGATATGGCGCTTCACCAGCACCTGCTGGATACGGCCCAATTCACCCTCACTAATTTCTTTCCAGTAGGCCGGACGCCCCACTGATTTGATCGCCGAAAAGTGGTCATCCTTGTTGAGCGGCAGAACGAGTTCTTTATCGTCAGGCAGGGGATCATAACGATCTCCTTTGGCATAGCCAATGAAGCGATACAGACCACCACTGGGCGCAGCGTCGCGGGTGCGGAAGTATTTTGACATGTTTGAGATGCCTCTTATAGGGCGATTACAATAATCATAACATAGATGTGTACGACACTATCATCTCTCTGTTAGAGACGTGATAGTGTCGTGGGCGCTATCGGTCACCCACGATCCCTCTCTGACAGCCACGCTTTTAGCGCCGTCCGACCAAACTCTTCCAGCCAAAGAAGATATTCGTGAGATCCACGCCAAAGTAGCGCAGACAGCTCAGAATGATCAGCACCGCCGTATCATCATCAATCTGGCCGATGATCGGCACAAAATCCGGCACGAAGTCGGGGAAGATGCTCGGCCAGAAGATATACACTGTCGCCATAAACCCGACCATAACCACCAGTAAATTCTTAAGACCGCTGCGCTGTGGCACGGGTGCGGGCGGATAGGGCTGCGGGTAGCCCTGCGGCGCGGTCTGCATCGGGTACGGCTGCTGTGGCGGATATTGTCCGTCGGGATAAGGCTGTGGGGCATAGGGCTGTTGAGGCGGCGGCTGCATGAGAGTCTTCCCTGGGTGAGCGCGAACACATCCTTCTTATTATAGCGGGGCCTTGTGGCGGTGGGCCTTAGAGAACGCCGTATGTTCAGGAGATTAGCGAGGGAATAGGGGCATCAGGCAGGCGTTGATCGCCCTCCATACATTATGAGATTAAGCCTTGCGAGGTGGGCGACTCATGAGTCGCCCCTACACAGACTATCAATTTGTGCCTGATAAAGCGTGGTTTTAGCGTCGCTGACTTCGTTCAATCTCTGGTTCTTTACAGCGCGGCAATCACATGTTTGGTGAAGTCGATGGTGGAGACGGCCCCGCTCGGTTGGATATCGCTGGTGAAGATGCCCGCGCCGAGCGTCTTATACACCGCCTTCTCAATCCGTTCCGCCGTCTCGTTCATGCTCCAGAAATAGCGCACCATCATGGCCGCGCTCAAAAAGGCGGCTGTGGGATTGGCGATGCCCTTGCCCGCAATATCCGGGGCGCTGCCATGCACAGGCTCGGCAATCGCCACGTCTTCGCCCAGGTTCAGCGCAGGCGCAAGGCCCAGACCGCCGCCCCAGGCTGCGGCCATATCGGAGAGAATATCGCCGTACAGATTGGGCGTGAGCAGCACATCAAAGCGCGTCGGGTCTTTGACCATCCAATAGGCGGCTGTATCCACGAGCAGATCATCGGTTTCAATCTCAGGATAATGCTCGGCAATCTCAAACGACACGCGGCGAAACAGGCCATCGGTATGCGGCATGACATTGGCCTTGTGGATGATCGTCACTTTTTTGCGGCCAGTTTGCTCGGCCAGTTTGAAGGCGGTGATGGCGATACGTTCCGTCGCGGCGCGGGTGATGACCTTGTGGGCCACGCCGCCAAATTCATTCGTCTGTTCATCGCCCACATACAGGTCTTCTGTGTTCTCGCGCACGACCAGCAGCTCGACGCCAGCGCGGGAGGCGGGTACAGGCAGATACGAGGTGGGACGCAAATTGGCATGGGTCTTGAGCAGGCGGCGCAAACGCACGATGGGCGAGAAATAGCCATCCACCGGGAACGAAGGCGAACTGCACGCCCCAAACAGGACGGCGCGGCAGGTACGGGCCAACTCAATGGTGTCATCCGGCAGCGACGTGCCGAGGTCGTTAAAGCAGTCCCAGCCAGCGCGGGCGGGATGAAGCGTGAGATCGGGGAAGAGATGTTGAAGCACCTCAACGGCAGCGGGGATGACTTCTTTGCCAATCCCGTCGCCTTCAATGACGCACAGTTCCATATGCATTTTCCTTATTAGAGATGTAGATGTATACAGGTGTGCTGACACATCACAATGGCCCAGGCATCACACCCTCAGACAGAGATCAATCCCAGACAAAAATGTAGTTTTGACAAAAACGGAGGTATTTTTGGAGTCGAGCGAATTCTATGTCGCATATTGTGGCATAGCGAGAGGAGTTTGTCGAATGATTGCCAGTCTATCCCTTGATTGTAGGTATACACTTGTGCTATTCTCATCATGAATAGCACAAAGGAGAGTGTTTTTATGTCCGAAAATGGCGCAATTATTCTCTATCAATCAGAAGATGGCGAAGTCAATATTGATGTACAACTCAACAACGAGACAGTCTGGCTAAGTCTTGATCAAATGACAAGACTCTTTCAAAGAGATAAATCTGTTATTTCAAGGCATCTTAAAAATGTTATAGATAGCGGTGAATTAGAGAGAACTTCAGTTGTTGCAAATTTTGCAACAACTGCTAAAGATGGCAAGATATATCAAGTCGATCATTTCAATCTCGACATGATTATCTCTGTTGGCTACAGAGTTAATTCATATCGAGGCGTGCAGTTCAGGATTTGGGCGACGAGAACCCTGCGCGAGTATATGGTCAAAGGGTTTGTCTTGGATGACGAGCGCTTATCTGGCAAAAAAGGCAACTATTTTGATGAACTCCTTGAACGTGTTCGCAAAATACGCACATCCGAGGCGAATTTCTATGAAAAGGTCAAAGGAATCTTTGCGACAAGCATTGACTACAATCCGACCATAGACCTCGCAAAAACGTTTTACAAAACAGTTCAAAATAAATTTCATTATGCCATTACAGGGCGAACCGCTGCTGAGATTATCGTAGATCGCGTGAATGCGTTCAAACCAGATATGGGATTGATCCATAAAAAAGGCAAGAAGGTGACGCGCTACGAAGCTCAGATTGCGAAAAACTACTTGCATGAGCTTGAGCTAAAGCGTCTGGAACTACTTGTCGAGCAATTTTTGTCGTTTGCTGAGCTTCAAAGTATTGAGCAGCGCCCCATGTATATGTCTGATTGGATTCGCAAACTTGACGATTTTATTCGCCTCAATGACAAAAATGTGCTAACCAACTCTGGTACAGTATCCCACAAATATATGCAGCAAATTGTCAATGAAGAGTATGAAGTCTATGCACGCTATTTACTTGAGCAAGGTGAAACGACGGGGATGACCAAAGCGGATTTTGATGAGACTCTCCGCAAAATTAGTCGTTCTGAACCTGATCTTGGCTACGAAGAGGATGACTAACACTCTCTTTAGAAATCGTCACCGAGAGATTTTCAATCTTATTAAGACGATTATGGATCAGTTTGAACATCCTCCATGCCGTTTTATAAGTCACACCAAGTTCATGCTCAAGCTGTTTGACAGATGTAATAGGCTGTGTTTGGGTGATGAGATAAATTGCGTAAAACCATGACGTCATTGGTGTGGAAGATTTCTCAAAAATTGTACCCGCCGTTGGATGAACATGATGCCCGCACTTTTGGCAACTGTAAGATTTGCGGCTTTCAACAAAGTGGTGCTTCGTAACCTTGCCGCAAATCTTACAGGTGATGCCATTGGGGTAGCGATACTTGAGCAACCAATCAAGGCACGCTTCATCGTCTGGAAAATCATTTTGCATGTCTTTGAGTGTATATCTCTCCATCATCCTATCCTTGTTATCGATAATAATCACATTTTAACACGAACCAAAAAGCACCCTCATCTCCTTGCCCCATTCCTCCGCACTTCACGCAATTGGCCTGAGAATGCGCTTTTCCCCCTGGAAAAGCGCACGCACAAATCGTTATAATACCGCCCCATACCGTCCCTCATGTATGAATATCGTCAGCACCAGATCACGGCTGCTCTGGAATGCTGAGTGATTATCACAGGGTTAAAATCACAATGTCCTCTTTGCACGGGCCAAAAGCCAGAACTCAACGGCGGTTTGGGGAAGTTCTTATCCCTCGCGCCAAATACCAGAAGATCCTCGAAAAGCGGGCTTATCCGCCGGGAGATCACGGGAAAGAAAAGGCCTTCCGCAGTGGCCGCCGCAGCAACTACGGCATGCAGTTGGATGAGAAGCAAAAGCTGTCGTTCATCTACAACATCCGTGAACGCCAGATGCGTAACTACTTCAAGCGTGCGACCCGTCTGAGTGGCCCGACAGGTGGCAACCTGCTCGGCCTGCTGGAGCGCCGCCTGGACAATCTCGTCTACAAATCCGGTCTGGCCGCGACCATCTGGGCTGCACGTCAGCTCGTGGTGCATGGTCATGTCAATCTGAATGGCCGCCGCCTCGATCTGCCCTCCTACGAGGTCAACGCGGGCGATGTCATCAGCCTGACCGACAAGATGAAGCGCAACGTCCATATCACCCAGTGGGTCGATCAGACCAGCGCCTTCCCTGCTTACCTGAGCATGGACAAGGCCGCCCGTTCGTTCACCCTGGTGCGTATTCCCGAAGTCACCGAAATTCAGGTGCCGGTGAATGTGCAGTTTGTGGTTGAGTTCTACAACCGCGTCGTTTAATCCACGCCGCCGCACACGACGATTAAAAACGCCCTGTCCAGTCTTGGATGGGGCGTTTTGCGTTTCAAACAATCTCATCTGTATATCATCTGATGCGCTTATCGTGGATGAAGGCAGACTATACAACTTTTTAATCCCCATCGCGTAATGATTATCATAGAACAGATTATCAATGAGGACTCTGACAATGGGTTGTGGACGCGCAATTCTCTGCATTATCTTTCCGCCGCTGGCCGTGTTTGATCGCGGCTGTGGGACAATTCTCATCGTCTTGGCGCTGACGCTGGCGGGCTGGATTCCGGGCGCACTGGCGGCTCTGTTCTTCAATATGCAGGCCGATAATGGCCGTAAACGCCACGATCACTAAAACAGCTTCACCCCTCCCTGGCCCTCCCCACGCAGTGGGGAGGGCCAGGGAGGGGTCATCGAATCGGCGCGGGATACCCCTGCCTTGAGGCCTATACATTACCCACATCTTTTTGGGGAAGGGGAGAGGGGGAAACGAAGTGCTTTCTCGCACGAAAGCTGCCCTATGAACGCTGCATCGACCCCCTTGGAACGAGGCAGTAGCGGGTGA
>DAOTUR010000515.1:0-19114 GCA_034436915.1 Anaerolineae bacterium | reverse complement strand
CCCTACTGCTTGACCACATCCAGCACCAAACGCGCCGGATCGCCCTGTGTACCATTGGCGCGATACGGGATCGCTTCCACCAGGACGCTGCCCTCGGTACTGGCGACCCAATTCATCTGCACGCGGAACACACCGACTGAGCCTTCGGGCGGCTCTGCTGATTGAATGAACTGATCGTTGATGTGCAGTTCAATCTTGCCGATGCCCGCCGTCTCATCGCGTGCCACGATATCAAAGTTAAATTCGGTGCCGACGATGATGCGGGCATTGTTCGCCGGAGCAAGAATCTCGATGCGCGGCAGGTCGGGGGTGGGCATGGGGGTGATGCTGTCGGCGGATTGCAGATTGCACCCGCACAAGATGGTCAGCAGCACCACAAGTCCTATCGCAAATCGCATGAGCAAGGTATCCTGATAATTGTCTCTCGCGGCCCGCATTATCATCGTCTCTATGTGGCGATGCAAGCGAGAAAGTCACATAACGATACCATACTCGCAACAATTTGAACCACAGAGGACACGGAGGACGCAGAGAATTTATAAAAACTCTGTGTTCAGTGGCATGTCGCAAGATTGCCCTGTGTCCTCTGTGATTGACTTAGGAATTGGTTTCATACTCGGACAACCCCATGCAGATTGATGTGTTAACGCTCTTTCCTCAGATGTTTACACCCTTGAACGAAAGTATGATGTGGAAAGCGCAGGATCGAAATCTCCTGTCTCTCCACTTATATGATATCCGTGACTATACGACGGATCGCCATCGCACCGTCGATGACACGCCCTACGGCGGCGGCGGCGGCATGGTCATGAAGGTCGATGTGGTGGTCAAGGCGGTGGAGACGGTGCGCGGCGATGATCCTGACTGCCCTGTCATGCTGATGGCCCCGACAGGCCGCGTGTTTACCCATGCGCGGGCAGTAGAGCTGTCGAAGCTGCCGCGCCTGATTCTGCTGTGCGGCCATTACGAGGGCTTCGATGAGCGTGTGCGTGATCTCGTCATCACCGAGGAGATCAGCATCGGCGATTATGTGCTCACGGGCGGCGAGTTAGCGGCGATGGTCGTGATTGATGCGGTGGTGCGGCAGATTCCCGGCGTACTCGGCGCGGAGCATGGCACTATCACCGAAAGTCATGCCGATGGCCTGCTCGAAGGCCCGCATTACACGCGCCCGTCGGAGTTTCGTGGGTTGGGCGTGCCGGAGGTCGTCAAAAATGGGCATCATGGCAAAATCGATGAGTGGCGGCGGCAAATGGCCCTCAAGCGCACCTGGCAGAATCGCCCGGAACTGCTGCGCCACGCCCCACTGAGCGAGGCCGATGCCTATTATCTGGCAGAATTGGCCTGGGAGGATGGCGAGTCGCGGCGGCTCACAGGCGATTTAAGGCCCTCATAGACCGCTTATAGCAAACAGATGAAGGATTGCGGGCCTATCTCCCCAAATTATAGGATTCGTGCTATTATGAGGGGCGGGTTGACCTCCGGATACCAGAGTTACAGCAGAGTTCAGGTCAGGGATGTATGCCACCAAAACAGCAGACACAATTCCGCAGCGAAGCCCTTGAAGGCGAACTGAAAAAACTGCATGGTCTCGTCGCGGGCGTTAAAGCAGCGGTGATCGTGAATATGGACGGTCTGCTGGTCGCGGCCTACCCGCCCGAAGATGAAGAAGACCCCTATGCCAATCCCGCAGGCGGCCCGCAGGTCGCAGCAATGTCGGCCACATTGTTTGGGTTGGCTGAGAAGACGTTTGGCCGCCTCAAGCAGGGGACATTAGAACGCCTGTTGATGGAGGCCGAAGAAGGCACGATGGTCATCTATCCCGCAGGCCGCGCCGCCGTTGTGGTGCTCGTCTCGAAGGATGCCCACATGGGCCATGTGCTGTATGCCACCAAGCAGGCCGCGATTGAAGTCACGCGCATCTTAGGAGGCTGACGCATCGCCATCAAGTGAGGTCGTCAATTCTTCCATCGTCAGCGGGCCGCGTGTATACACGTAAAAATCCATGCCATCCGCCCGCTGAAACATCTGCGTGCGCTGAAAGCCATTCTTCTCAAACACGCGCTGTGAGCGGCGGTTGAAAGCGGCAATCGTCGCCCGAAAGCCCCTGGGCTGAAACTGGCGATGATAATTCGTCAGAATCTGCCGCACCACTGCCGCGCCCATCCCCTGCCCGCTGCGATCCGGCTTCACTCCCAGGCCCACGTCCAGCAGATTCTCCGCGTAATCCCCGCCATCAACCTGGGCATCATAGCCATAGCTGCACAAGCCAAAGAGCGCCCCCTGCGTATCGAGCATGGCGCTGTAGCCATTAAACGAATCGCAGATGAAGCGCACGATATTTTCGCCCTCCTGCACGCTGACCTCTGGCTCATCGTAGATGTCATAGGGCGGCGGATAGCGCCACAAGAGCAGCGCACGGGCATGTTCCGGTCTGGGCGGCACAAATTTAAGGATGACCATATGACAATCTTTCAAGAACTCGATCATTTACCATCAACCCCTCCCCTGCCCCTCCCCACTTCGTGGGGAGGGGCAGGGGAGGGGTCAGCCATTGAATCCGTAAGGGCGCAGCGATATGCTGCGCCCTTACGGACGATCCTATGGGCCGATTTTGCTTATTCGGTGTAGTCGGTGAAGCTGGCCGCCACACTGGGGTTGCGATCCATGATTTCGACGAATTCGGTGCTGTCGAGCGTCTCACGTTCAAGCAGAACCTTCACCAGGTCTTCCATCTTGTCGCGGTTTTCCAACAGGATATTCTTCGCCCGCTGGTAGGCCGTCGTCAGGATACTGCGAACCTCATCATCAATCGCTTCGGCATAATGTTCGCTGTAGTCGCGGGTCTCGCCCATATCACGGCCCAGGAAGACTGGCCCATGATTGGCTCCATACGAACGCGGCCCCAGTTTTTCGCTCATGCCAAACTGCGTCACCATCATCCGCGCCGCACGAGTCGCCTGCTGCAAATCACCACTCGCCCCGGTTGTGAACTGGTTGAAGATGATTTCTTCTGCCGCACGACCACCCATTGCCGCCACGATATCATCCAGGAACTGTTCGCGTGATTTCAGGAACACGTCCTGCTCTGGCAGCGGCATAACATAGCCACCTGCCTGCCCGCGTGGGATGACCGTGATCTTATGCACCGGATTGGTGTGTTCCAGCATATGGAACAGAATCGCATGGCCCGCTTCGTGATAGGCGATTTTGCGCTTTTCACTGGGGCTGATGACGCGGCTGCGGCGTTCCGGCCCCATGACCACGCGCTCCATGCTCTCCTGCATCTCGCTCATACTGATGTTCTTCTTGCCACGACGCGCCGCAAGGATGGCCGCCTCATTGACAAGGTTTTCCAGATCCGCGCCGCTGAAACCAGCGGTGATCTTCGCCAGCGCTTCGAGCATGACATCAGGAGCCAGAGGCTTGCCGCGTGTGTGGACGCGCAAAATATCTTCGCGGCCCTTCACATCCGGGTTGTCCATGATGACCTTACGATCAAAACGGCCTGGACGCAGCAGCGCGGGATCAAGGATGTCCGGGCGATTGGTGGCGGCGATGATGATGACGTTGGTGTTATTCTCAAACCCGTCCATCTCGACCAGAATTTGATTCAACGTCTGTTCACGCTCATCGTGACCGCCGCCCAAGCCTGCACCACGCTGACGCCCCACCGCATCGATTTCGTCGACGAAGATGATGGCGGGCGCTTCGGCTTTGGCCCGTTCGAACAGATCACGCACACGCGAGGCTCCGACGCCGACGAACATTTCCACGAATTCCGAGCCGGAGATGCTGAAGAACGGCACACCCGCCTCACCCGCCACAGCCCGCGCCATGAGGGTTTTACCCGTTCCTGGAGGGCCAACCAGCAGGACGCCTTTGGGGACTCGTGCGCCTAACTGAATGAATTTCTCCGGTTCGCGCAGGAACTCAACAATCTCTTTGAGTTCTTCTTTGGCCTCATCTGCACCTGCGACATCGCCAAACGTCACCTGCGGGCGTTCCATATCACGGCTGACACGAGCACGACTGCGCCCAAAGTTCAGCGCCTGATCCTGGCCGCTGCGCATCGAACGCATCATGCGCCACACGAACCAGAACACCAGCAGCATCGGCACGATGACGAACAGAGCATTCAGCAGCAGCGCAGTCGTGTTGTCGCCCGGCTCCGCACGATACTCGAAGGGAACCTTTTCAATGCTGTCATAACCTAACAGCTTCAGCAAATCGGTATCGGGCGATTTATAAGCCAGCGCATGACGATTGTCTTTGTAGACAATCTCGAGTTCTGACCCACCGCGCTCGATGATCGTGGTAACATCGCCTTTTGCGACAGCCGCCTGCACATCATTGAGTGACAGATCCGTGCTGGCGGGACGACCACTGTTGAACATCATGAAGAAGAAAATCAACAGGACGATGAACCCAATCATCAACCATAGACGCTGCGCGTTAGGGTTCGAGAGGGGTGATGGCGTATTGCCATCCGGCGAATCGCCGCCTGTTCCGCTGCGCTTCTCTTTTTGACTGGGGTCAACCGGTGGACGGTTGTTCATTAGTATTTCCCTTCTGTGTTATCGCCCGCCACCTTACTTTGAGTAAGTGTGGGATTTGCCAATGGCGACTCAACGGCATATAATGACCTGCTATAAAGAAAAGACCCACCCTGGAGGAAAAAGGTGATTGTCTGCACCAATTGTGGACATGAAAATGCCGATAACGAGAAAATTTGCGTCACATGTGGGGTGTTGCTGAGCAATGAACACTACCAGTCCACGCGGTCTCTAGGGGATACGGATTTTGAAGAGGGCAGCCCGAAGTGGGGATCAGCTCGCTTTAATGGAACCATGCATCTCGTTCTGGACGTGCTGGACAGCGGTGCATCCTACCGCTTCGATGCAAACCAAGTCACGGAAGTCATTCTAGGGCGCAGCAATCCAGACAGCGATGTCCCTGAAGTCGACTTAACGCAAAGCGACGCCATTAATAAGGGTGTTTCGCGTCGTCACGCCACGATTGTACGGCGAGACGGGGCGCTGCACATTGTTGATAATAACAGCGCAAATGGCACTTATCTCAACGGTCAGCGGCTTGTTGCCCAGCAACCACGTATCTTACGCGACGGAGACGATGTGCGTCTCGGTCATCTCGTGGTACGGGTGACGTTTCGGGTTGTACAGAATTAAGGAATAGGCCCATCTTCGTATGGCCGACGAACGGACGAATGCCCAATGGTTGGCCGATCTTATGGGGCCATCTGAGACGCAGCAAAATGCGCTGGCGGATTTGCGCGTGCGTTTGCACCGCAGTCTCTACTACTATCTCAGTCAGGAACGCAGCGATCTCCGCAGCTATTCCACGCAAGAGTTGGAAGACATGGCGGAAGACCTCGCGCAGGATGCCACGCTGCGGGTAATGGATAATTTGCAGCATTTTCGTGGCGAGAGCCGCTTCACCACCTGGGCGAATAAAATCGCCGTGCGCCTCGCCATTAGCGACCTGCGGCGCTCACGCTACAAAGATTTCAGCCTGGATCAGCTGACGGCCCTGGGTGATTTTCTGCCCGCCGAGTCAAGCCTGATGGGAGAAGCCCCACCCAACCCTGAGACCGCCGCCGAACGCGACGATGTGCAGGAACAGATTGATCAGATGCTTCGCAGCGCTCTGTCCGAACGCCAGTATAAGGCACTGGTGGCGGTGGCGCTGCAAGGCGTGCCGATGGATGTGGTGGCCGATCAACTGGGGACAAATCGCAACGCCCTCTATAAACTCATTCATGATGCACGGCGCAATTTGCGCGATGCGCTGGAAAAACAGGGCCTCTCCATCGACTATATGCTCAAGCTGTTTGAGCGCTAGACCAGACGATGATGAAAGCTATGTTTTGAACCACGAAGGCACGAAGAAAAACACGAAGAAGGGCTTAAAATCGTGTTCTCTTGACCTGAAACTCTTTTTACTATGGCATTAAAACCTTCGGTGGCTATCGCTCGTGGTTTAGGTCTTTGTGATTCCTTCAAAAGCCTATCCCTAAAAGAGGTTGGGTGTTCACCAGAGCAAGCTGCGGAATCGCTTTCACGGCCAATTGATAATACGTGTTCTGCCGCTCAACGCCTATGGCTTTCAGGGACAGCGCTTGGGCTGCCGCCAATGTCGATCCTGACCCCATAAACGGGTCTAAAAGACAGCCTTCTCCCAGCGGCAGCGAGACATACACAAGCTGACGTAAGAATGACTGCGGTTTTAAGCTCGGATGAGGCGCGATCTGGCGTTCGGCTTGTGAGGTGCGTTCACTCGGCACAAGATCACGAAAGGGGTTTCCGTCCGGTAGGCGTCGTAAGCCCCCCGTTCCATACTCACGCAAGCAGTCGCTGACCTTCATGCCCTTATCCAGCGGCTTGCGAAATAAGCCCCAGGGTTCATAGCTGCCGCGAGGCAGGCTGGAGACAAACGGAAATTCCTCCTCCGCATTTTTGGGCCGATCTCCGCCCCTGAGCGTGCTCACAGTGCGTATGATCTCGCCTCGAAATTCAAGCCCCGCCTCGCCAATAGACGAGAAAACTGGCAGCGACAGAAAAGCGTTGCTGGCGATGAACAGATGCGCCCCAGGCCGCATGACGCGCAGCAGTTGGGTCGCCCAGTCTTTGAAAAACGTCTTCAAGTGGGTGATCTCTTTGGCATTGAGGGCGGTAAAACGCGGCAAGGGGGCGCGTTGGGAACCATCAAATGAGGGCGGAATACGCCACACGCCGCCTGTGCCCTGCTCTCTTTTATCCAGTTGATCATCCTGATATTCTTTAACGCCATAGGGAGGGTCAGTTACAACAGCGTGAAGAGAGTTTTCAGGCAGTTTTGCCAGCCACTCAAAACAATCTGCATGAATGGCGAGACAATCCCCCATCACGGTTGACGGATACTCAAAGGCAAGTGATGATAGAGAGAATGGCATCGAGAAAGCCTGCGAACATACGTTTCTATGATTATAATTGTAAATATCTGGAAAACAAACTGATGCGAAAGCACACCTCCTGTAAGATTTTGGGTTGTATCCACGTCTACAAGCTATAAGACGTGGGATAACGGATCGAACCATGACAGACCAACAGCGTATTCTTCAGAACTTACAGATCATCATTGATTTTCTCGCCAATGCGCCTGAAAATCCCGAAATCATCGCTATGGACTGCAATGACCACTGCGAAAATATGGCGTGTCTTGCAGAACGTGTCGCGCAGGGTGCGCCTCTCGAAGAGGTCTTGCCAGCCTTGCAGAATTATCATCGCTACTGGCGGGATTGTCGTGAGGAATTTTTGGCCCTCGTCTCGGTGTTGAAAGCCGAAATCACAGAGACCATGCCCGAACTGCCCTCGCGCTGCAAGCCCACACCGTCATCATCGTCTGAGTCGTAATCCGTCTGGTTGTCCTACGTCGCTCCCACGCTGTCTGTACTCTATCGTTCGCACTCACTGAGAGACTCGAAATGCAGAAAGAACGTGTTGTCATCATCGGATCTGGCCCGGCAGGTCTTGCAGCGGCTGTCTATACCGCTCGCGCTCAACTCAATCCGCTCGTCATCATCGGCAATCAACTCGGCGGGCAGGCGGCCATCACCCACGAGATTGAGAATTATCCCGGCTTCCTGTCCATCTCAGGCCCGGAATTGATGGAGAAGATGAAAGAACAGGCTGAACACTTCGGCGCGAAGGTCGAATGGGATATGGTGCAAAGCGTCGATTTCAGTCATGGATCGCCGTTCATTGTCAAGACTACCCAGGAAGACTACAGCGCCGATACCGTCATCGTCGCCATTGGCGCAGACCCGCGCAAGCTGAATGTGCCGGGTGAACTGGATGGCATTGGACGCGGCGTGAGCTACTGCGGAACCTGCGATGGCTTCTTCTTTCGCGGCAAAGATATCGTCGTGGTGGGCGGCGGCGACAGTGCCGTGAGCGAGGCGATTTTCCTCACGCGCTTTGCCACCTCCGTGACGCTCATCCACCGCCGCGACAGCCTGCGGGCCGGCGTGCAGTTGCAAAAGCGCTTCTTCGAGAATGAGAAGACGAAGGTCATCTGGAACAGCGCCGTTGAGGAAATTCACAAAGACCCAACGGGCATCGTCAACAGTGTCTCGCTCAAAGATACCGTCACGGGCGAAACCTCGACACTGCCGACCCAGGGCATCTTCATCTTCGTCGGACACACGCCAAACAGCCCGTTACTCGGCCAAGAACTCGCCATGAATGATGAAGGCTATCTCATCATCGACGAGCGCCACCGCACCAGCGTTGAGGGTGTGTTTGCCGCTGGTGAAATCGCCGACCAGTTGTGGCGTCAGGTCGCAACCTCTGTCGGCCAGGGCACAGCCGCCGCAATGAGCGCCATCCACTGGCTGGATGAGCATGAGGAGAGTTTGCAATCGCTGACTGCCTCGGAGGAGACAGCGCCTGCACAGATCACGCTGACCCAGGACGCTCCCCAGGTGGGGCCGACGCTGACGATTCCCAGAATGACCGCTCCCTAAAACATAGTCGTAGGGACACGGCACGCCGTGTCCGAATGTGTGGATAAGGGAGGCCTTAGTTTTGGACACGGCGTGCCGTGTCCCCACCACCGATTCCGCTCATCATGGGGCATGAACGCGCATGATCTGGCATCACACATGATGCACAATGATGACGAGACGATCCCGAGAATCGTCTCGTTTCATGTCCGCGCATCCCCCATTCATCCTATGACAATCTCCCTCTCTTACATCACGCATTTTCCAGCATCCCTGGCTACAATAGAGTCAATCCATTAAACTCGTTTATGAAAGGGACTGTCTTGGCTACTCCGGCTGCTGTTGTCCTACCCACATCCTATCGCGCACTTGTGACCGGGGGGACGGGCTTCGTGGGGTCGCATATTGCCCGCCTGCTCCAGCAGCAAGGGCATACAGTCCGTATTTTGCATCGTGCCAACTCGAAGATGGATGCGCTGCAAGGCGTCGTGTTTGAATCGGCGCTGGGCGATGTCACCGATCTTGAAGCCGTGAAGAAGGCTGTCGAGGGCTGTGATGTTGTCTATCATGTGGCCGCCGTCGCCGATTATTGGCGGGCTGATGCCAAACACATGTACAGAGTGAATGTCGATGGCACGCATCATGTCATGGTGGCGGCAAAAGCAGCAGGCGTGAAGCGCGTCGTCTTCACCAGCAGCGCGGCGGCAGTGGGCTTCATGTCGGATCGTCCCGCGGATGAAAAAGATCGCTTCAATCAGAAACCTGAGCTGTTCCCCTACGGCTACAGCAAATGTAAAGCGGAAGAAGTCGTGGCCGAAGCGGTGTCTAAGGGCCTCGATGTCGTGACGGTCAACCCGACAGTCATCATTGGCCCCGGCGATCTCAATATGATCTCAGGCACATTCATCGTGCAGACAGCCCGTTACCAGGGCCTGACGCCGTTCACCTCCGGTGGCATCGCTGTGACGGATGTGCGCGATGTGGCCCGTTGGCATCTGATGGCCGCTGAAAAAGGTCGCATGGGAGAACGGTATATTCTCAGCACCGTCAATTATTCCTACAAAGACTGGTTCAGCCTGATTGCCGAGAGCATCGGCGTGAGCAAGCCGCGCATCTATGTACCGAACTTTGTGCTGCCCGCTGCTGTGAGACTGGTGTCGCTGCTGCATCGGTTGGGGATGTCGCTGCCGCTGGATGAAAATCAGGTGCGGCTCGGCAGCCAGCGCGTGTACTTCAATCCGGCGAAAGCGTGGAAAGAACTGGGTGAACCTCAAGTGGATATGAAGCAGAGCGTCCGCGAAACCTTCGCTTGGTACGCTGCACACGGGTTGATTCCAGCGGCGGTGTTTAAGGGTTTGAAAGAGGGCTTGAGCCGCATTCGCTTGAGACGGCGCAATGCCAGCTAATAATCAAAAACAGGATAGGGCGCAGTATGAGCGCCCTGTTTGTTTTTTGAGGGGGTTTAACAGGGCCTAAAGGAACTGTTGGACGGTATCCAGCAGGGTTTTAGCACTGGCAGGCTTCGCCATATAGCCGTTGCATCCGGCGGCCAGATAAATCTGGCGGTCACTTTCGCCTGTGTCGGCGGTGAAGGCAATGATAGGAATGTTTTGTAACTGCGGCTTGGCCTTGATGCGCCGTGTCACCTCAAGCCCGTTGATATCGGGCAGATTGATGTCCATGATGATCAGATCGGGCTGAAGCTGCTCCGCCGATGCCACGCCTGAGAATCCATCAACCGCCCCGGAGACTTCGTATCCGCCAACGTGACTCAAGATGCGGCAGACCAAATCCATGTTATGGGGATTGTCTTCGATATAGAGGATACGCTGTTTCATAAGTCTTTCCCGTGTGTTAGACGCCCTGGTAACAAAGGATGCATTTATTTTAGAGACCAAAGATACCATTCAAGCATTAAGGCTTACTCACCCAGCAGTCGCAGAAGTTTGTCCAACAGCAGCGCTTTACTCACAGGTTTCGAGATATAGCCATCACATCCGGCGGCCAGACAGCGCTGCTCATCCCCAAACATGGCATTCGCCGTGAGCGCAATGATCGGGATATGGTTGGTTTGCAGCTTGATACGCCGCGTCGCCTCCAGGCCATCAATGTCTGGCAGGTTCACGTCCATCAAAATAAGATCGGGTTGCTGCTCAAGCGCCATTGAGATGCCTGTTAAGCCATCAGTGGCTTCGATTACAGTATATCCCTGATGCTCAAGAATCTTCCGCACAAGCCGCATATTCTGATGATTATCTTCGATATAGAGGATGCGTTTGCTCATGCGGTTCTCTTACACCCCTTGAGTTGAACGAATTATGCCGCAATACAGCGTCATTTTCTAGAGACAGACGCGAAACACCTATTCGACCTCGCCAGAACCCACCGGCTCATTGCCCGTTGTAATGCTCGTCCATTCCGGGCGATCTGCACGCAGATGACCATAGATGGGTTTTTCGTTCCTCAGCACATCAATCAGGGTGTGCATATCGACAAAGGGCATGAAGATGGCCCCGGTATTGTTCGCCAGATCGACCTGCGGCGTGGGCATGGCGCTGTCTGCCGCCAGAAAATACACATCCAGGCGGTACTGTGTTTCGGTATTCGGGGCCACACCGGAGCAGCGAATGATGCCGCGAATTTTCGCACGCACGCCGCTGAAATCGCGTTCTTCCAACTGACGGAAGATCGCCATATATTCACGAATCTCAAAAACTGCGACAGGCAAATCGGCCATACGTCTTTTTATCCTTGCGTGCAAAGGGTGTTTAAAATGCTCCCGTGTGGGGCCACATTTCATGCATTATACCTGCTTTTGATCGAACGCCTACTTAAGGATTGACCAGTTCCTGCCAAAACGTTGCAAAGAGTTGCGGAAGCGAAGGGAGAACAGGGGGTTGTTGTAGGGGTTTGGCGTGCCAAACCCAGGGTATGGCCTCCCATTCCCCCTACAATCCAACCCATCAACACCCCTACCGCCCGTCCATCGCCCCGCGCACCGTCTCCAGCAAATTCTCAGCGCGAATCTGCGCCAATGTGTAGCACGGCCCGCCCAGACTCTCCGCCAGACGCTTCGCCAATCCCTGATCGAACGCCACATGCTCCATATTGATCGTCACCGTGCGAATATCCGCCTCTTGAATCAGGCGGGCAATCGCGTGCGCCTCGTCCTGCGGCGATAGACCGGGACTGACCGACACATTCCCGGCCCCATCCGTCAGCAGGATCATCAACGGCATGACGTCTTTGTGAATGTTCATATCCTTGCGGAAGGTCTCATACGCCATCAGCAACCCCGCCGACAGCGGCGTCTTGCCGCCCACCGGGATATCGACCAGCGCTTCTTTCGCCAGCATGATCGAATTGGTCGGCGGCAGAATCAGCGAGGCGCGGTCTTTCTGGAAGACGACCAGCCCCACGCGATCACGGCGCTGATAGGCATCCGTCAGCAGCGACATGATCGCGCCTTTGGTGGCGTTCATGCGCTCACTCACCGCCATGCTCCATGAGGCATCGACCACAAACATGATGAGATTGGAGGTTTTTTTGACGCGGATTTTGCGCTGAAGATCGTTCTTGTGCAGCGCATACGCCATGCCTGTCTGCTTCTTTTGCTCGGCACGGCCAAGCTGGAAGGGAGCCGCCGCCCGCAGCGTGGCATCAAAGGCGATATCGCTGGTGTTGTCGCCCGCAGGCACAGCGCGGATGTAGCGCCCACGTTTGCGATCCGTGATCGTCGTCGAGCGCCGTCCGGCCTGCCGCCGCGTCATTTTATCTAACTGTGTATTCAATTTTCTCGTTTGGAATTCTTCACCGGGCTTGACCTTCTGGCCGCCCTCCCACCAGTTTGCATCCGCAGACGGAAACGGTGACTGGTGAGATGGCTCAGAAGTTGGCGCAGTTTCGGGGGATTTTTGCTCACCCCCTTCCGTCATTTGATCGCTTTTTTTTTACTTGCGGCTTGTCCTTCTTGCGGCTCGCCATTTTCCTGCGTTTCGCTGTTTTCGCCATCATCGCCCATCTGGTCGCGCTTCTGCTGGAGATTCTCTTCGAGCTTGTCCATCTTGGCGGTGGCATCAGCGAACGGCCCGCGCTTGAGGCGGTGCGGGATCGCCAGACGAATCGCCAGCGCGATATCATGCACCGTGATGTGATTGCGGCCCTCATAGGCGGCATGGGCGCGGGCGGCCTTCAGCACCACCAGATCGGCACGATGACCATCCACCTGCATCTCGCTCATCTGGTTGGCGATGAGGCGCAGATCGTTGCGCGAATAGGTCACAGTATCGAGCATATCGCGGGCGGTGGCAATGCGATCAGACAGGCTCTGTTCGCTGCCCTGCCATTCCTCTTTGAAGCCTTCAGGATCATCTTCATACGCTATGTGGCGCTCAAGAATCTCAATTCTACGGTTGGCATCGTGAATGCCTTCGACATCAACTGAGAGCGCGAAACGATCCAACAGCTGCGGGCGCAGATCGCCCTCTTCCGGGTTCATCGTGCCAATCAGGATGAAACGCGCAGGATGGCTGAAGCTAATCCCCTCTCTCTCAATGATGTTGCGGCCCATCGCCGCGCTGTCCAGCAGCAGATCAACGATGTGATCATCGAGCAGGTTCACTTCATCAACATACAGGATGCCGCGATTGGCCGCTGCCAGCACACCCGGCTCAAAATGTTTTTGACCGAGTTGAATGGCTTTTTCAATGTCCAAAGTGCCGACGACACGATCTTCAGTGGCACTCACGGGCAGATCAATGAAGGCCGCGCGTTTTGTATCAACAGGAATCTCGCTTTTGTCGGCATCAGCATAGCGATCACGCGCATAATCCGACCACGAATCGGGGCGATCAGGATCATCGCCAAAAGGTGAATCAGCGATGACGCGGAGTTCAGGCAGCAAAGCAGCAAGCGCACGTGCCGCAGTCGATTTGCCTGTGCCGCGTTCCCCACGAATGAGGACGCCGCCCAGACGAAGGTCAACTGCACAAAGAATTAATGCTAAACGCATGAGGTCTTGCCCGACCACAGCAGTGAAAGGATATATCGATGGGCGATTAGACATTGAGCAGGCTGATCCTTTGGTTGCTTTTTTCAAAGACGCATCATTATAGAGACGTGTGCAAAGGTTGATAAGGGCAAGTCCCATCTCAAAATGTGGGCCATTGCACCTCACAGCAAACCATAAAGGACAATGCAATTGATAGAGCCATTCAAGTCCATTTAAAAAAATTCAAATCGTCTGTCGATCAGGCGTTTTTGATTTTGAGGAGATCATCGGCGTGCTTGCGTTCGTGATCAATCGCCCCACGCAAAAAATCAAAAAATGTCTCCATGCCCCAGGGAAATTGAATCGGCTCCTGATATCTGTCTTCGGGAATGGCTTTCAAGAGAACTTTGATGGCAAAGCGGTTGATCTCGCATTCGAGCTTTGCATCGGCCAGGGGCAGACTCACCCGCGTGGCGATAAAATGCGCGTTGGCCTCGTCCACATTGTTGAAGTGATAAAGCCTGGGCGTCTTTCCTTCGGAGTCATCGCGCAGAGTCTCATAGACCATCGCCTCCCACCCGCCAATGTGGGTATAAAACTCACAGAGCGTCCAGCCAGGATAAATCTTCCTTGCAGGATCAAAATCGTCCAGAATGGCCCACAGCTCATCGCGCATCTCGTCCAACTGGCGCAGCAGGGTGTCTTTGTTGCTCATGATGTGATGGCCCTTTCCTATTCTTTTTTATCCTCGTTGCGAATGCGATATCCACCCCGATCTATTCTTTGCTGCGTTGATCCCCGCCACGCTGAACATTGTGTTCAACCTGTATATCATATTCTTTAGCAAGGTGTTCCGCGATTGCTCGACGCACGATAGCGGCGATCACTTTATCGGTATCTCTTGAAACACGTTGTAAAGCGTCGTGCATCTCGTCAGGAACGCTTAGAATGATTTTCTGCGTCATAGTAGATTCCATTTGACAAGCAATACCATTTGGTATAAATTGGTATTTATCGATTGTTAAAGAGGAATTATATCATGAGCGACGAAGCACCCGTTGAGAAACGCTGCACAAAATGCGGCGAGGTGAAGCCGATAGATGCGTTTTACAAAAAGGGCGGTAAACAGAAGGGTTACGAAACTCACTGTAAGGCGTGTAAAAGTCAGAGTGGGAAAGCGCATTATGCTGCCAACGCGGAAGCAATTTGCAAGCACCAGCATGAGTATCGCGCTGCAAATATAGAAATGCTTCGTGAACGTGAGGCCGAATCCAGGCGTTTATACATGCAAAAATACCGCCACGCCAATGGGGAAATACTCCGTGAACAGCAACGGGCTAGGCGTCAGGCCAATCCCGATAAATATCGTCAACAAGGCAAGGCTTGGCGTACTGCTCATGCTGTTCACCTTCGTGAATATGTGAAAACATATGGCGCGACGTATCGGGCGGCCAATCCAGAAAAATTTCGAGAGTACAACCGTCAATACAGAGAAGCTAACAAGGAAAAAATTATTGAGTTTCAGCGCCAATATCATATCAATAATCCTGACGCCACTCGCATTAAACACGCACGCCGCCGCGCCCGTATGGAAGGCATTGAAGGTCATTTTACTATTCAGGAAATTCACGACATGCGAATTGCACAGGCAGGCATTTGCGCTTACTGCCAGCGCCAGTATGATCCCAATCATTTGGAGATCGAGCACATTATTCCTGTTGCTCAAGGTGGTAGCGACGATATTTTCAATATCTGCCTTGCCTGCCCTACTTGCAACAGGAGCAAGGGCAATCGGACGCCTGGACAATGGATCAATCGTTGGTATGAGCGCAAACCAAAAGATTTGTAGGGCCTCCCTGTTTACCGCTGTAAACGCTATCATTGTTGGGAACATTCTTCTTGCAGAACGTATAGGAGTGACTTGTGGATCTGCTCGAGCATCAAGGGAAAGATTACTTCAAACGTTACGGTGTCCCCGTCTCTGACGGTGGAGCCGCAAAAACCGTTGACGAGGCGATTGAAATTGCCGAACGCATTGGCTACCCGGTGGTGGTCAAGGCACAGGTTTTGATTGGTGGACGCGGCAAGCAGGGCGGCGTCAAGATTGCCAGCAATCTGGACGAACTCAAGCTGCACGCGGAAAACATCCTCAATCTGACGATCTATGATCGCACAGGCACGGTTGGCTATCCCGTGCATGTGATCTGGATTGAAAAGGCGTCCGATATTATCGAAGAGTATTACTGTTCGTTCAGTCTCGATAGATCGAAGAAAAAACACCTCGGTATGCTCTCGGCACAGGGCGGCGTTGAGATTGAAGATGTTGCCAAAGACAATCCAGATGCCATCTCCAAAATCTGGGTTGATCCTGCCATCGGCCTGACGGACGAGGCGCTGACCGCCTGGGTCAAAGGGGCCAAGCTGAACCCGAAGGCCGAAGAAGGCACGATTGATATCCTGCGCAAGCTCTACGACGTTTACATCACGGGTGATGCAGCGCTGGCCGAAATCAATCCGCTGATTCTGACACCCGATGGCAAAGTCCACGCGCTCGATGCCAAAGTTACACTCGATGAAGCCGCCGCCTTCCGTCACCCCGAATGGGCCGAATTTGAAGGCCTCGAATCGGGCGATGAGCGCGAACGCGCTGCCGCTGCCAAAGATCTGCAATACGTCGGGCTGGAAGGCTCTGTCGGCATCATCGCCAACGGTGCAGGCCTCGCCATGAGCACAGTTGATATTATTACGCAGGTCAACGGCAGTGCTGCCAACTTCCTCGATATTGGCGGCGGCGCGGATGCCAATCGCATGGTGGATGCGCTCACCGTCATCAACGATGATCCGGCGGTGAAGGTCATTTTTATCAACATCTTCGGCGGCATTACGCGCTGTGATGATGTCGCCAACGGCATCGTGCAGGCCAAAGCCCGCGTCAACCTGCGTGCGCCGCTGGTGGTGCGTCTGGATGGCACAAACGCCGTCCTGGGCCGCCAGATTCTCGTGGACAATGCTTCAGATACGCTGATTATGAAACCGGACATGCTCTCAGCCGCCAAAGCCGCCGTTGAGATCGCAGGGAGAGAGTAAATATGGCGATTTTTCTTGATGACAAGAGCCGCGTGGTTGTTCAGGGACTGACGGGCAAACAGGGCCAGTTCTACGGCCTGCGCAACAAGGCGTATGGAACCAACATCGTCGCCGGAACCAACCCCAAGAAGGCCGGAACCGACGTTGAGGGCATTCCGATTTATGCCACCGTCAAGGATGCGGTTGAGCACACTCAGGCCGATACCTCCTTCATCATTGTGCCCGCCCAAATCGCCGCCGATTCGATCCTGGAAGCAGCAGCAGGCGGCATCAAGCTGATCATCTGCGTGACGGAGCACATCCCGGCGCACGATCAGGCCCGCGTGTACAACATCCTCAAGGATCAGTATCCGAGCGTGCGGCTGATCGGCCCCAACTGCGCGGGCATCCTCAGCCCCGGCAAAGCCAATGTCGGCTTCACACCAACCGAAGTCGCCAAAGCGGGCGGCCCGGTGGGTGTCGTCAGCCGTTCGGGGACGCTAGCGTATCAGGCGCTGTACGAACTCACGGCCAAAGGCATCGGCCAGACGACATGCGTTGGTATTGGCGGCGATCCTGTGCCGGGGACGAGCTTTATTGATGTCCTCGAAGCCTTCCAAAACGACCCGGAGACCAAAGCGATTGTGATGATCGGTGAAATCGGCGGCACGGCAGAAGAAGAGGCAGCAGATTACATCAAGGCGCATGTGACCAAGCCCGTTGTGTCGTACATCGCAGGTGTGACCGCCCCTCCCGGCAAGAAGATGGGTCATGCAGGCGCGATTGTCAGCGGTGGCAAAGGGACAGCCCAGGGCAAGATGGACGCTCTGACTGCCGCAGGCGCTCGTGTCGCGCAGAACCCGACGGAAATTGGCGATCTGGTGGTTCAGGCGCTGGCCGATTTAAAGTAGAAGATTGGATTGTAGGGGCTTGGCACGCCAAGCCCTGAAACTCTGTCTCAACCATACGGTATTGCCTCGTGAATTAGCTACCCATCCCCTGACAAATCCCCCATAATATGCGACAATACAAGAATATTTGTTCTCATCTCGGAGATAACTCGATGCTCGATATTCCCACGCAGCGCCTCGCCAATCAACGCATCTCGCACACCGACCTCAAGACGCCCGCTGAGGTGCTGGCCTGGATGGGGCCGATGCAGGGCCAGGATTACACCGGGGCGCTCTGGTCGGTGGGACTGCGCCTGCCCCACAGCCACGAATCCGCAATTGAGCAGGCCCTCAGCGATAAAACCATCGTGCGCACCTGGATCATGCGCGGGACATTGCATCTGGTGGCAGCGGCAGATATTCGCTGGCTGCTGGATTTGATCGGCCCCAAAATCGTGAAGGGGATGGTGCGGCGCTACCGCGAATTAGAACTCGATGCTGAGACGCTGACGCGCAGTGCCGACATTCTCGCCCAGGCGCTGCAAGATGGGCAGCAGATGACGCGCAAAGAGCTGCTCGCTCTCCTTGAGCAAAACGGCATCGTCACCACAGGCCAGCGTGCCCCGCATCTATTGCAGTATGCCTCCTATCTGGGCCTGATCTGTCACGGCCTGACGCGCCTCAATAACCCGACGTATCGCTTGCTTGACGAGGCATTTCCAGCGGGGATCACGGCCCGCGATGAGGCGGCGGCGGAACTGGCGCGGCGCTACTTTCTCAGTCGTGGGCCGACGACGCTGCAAAATTTTGTCGCGTGGTCATCGCTGTTGATCTCGGAGGCGCGGGCGGCATTGGAGGCCATCACATCAGAGATTGTGTCGGACACGATCAATGGCGAGACCTATTGGCGGCCTGCCTCAGCGCCCACTGTGCCGCAGGACGCCCCGACGCTGTATCTGCTGCCCGGCTTTGATGAATATCTGATCGGCTATCGGGATCGCAGCGATATCCTTGATCCGACCTATGCGGATCGGATTTGTCCCGGCGGCAATGGCATCTTTTACCCGACGATTGTGAGCGACGGGCAGGTCGTGGGAACGTGGAAGCGGACACTCAAAAAAGGCACAGTCACCATCACGCCGCAGCCCTTCATCACGCTGAGCGAAGCCGAGCGTCATGCCTTTGCGGAGGCCGCACAGCGCTATGGCGCATTTCTGGGCCTGTCGGTAGTGCTGGCGGAAGTGTGAGGCGCACGTCACTCGCCCGGATGCTTATCGAGCCACGCTTGAATCAGGGCGAGGGCCTCTTCTTCGGTTTTGACCAGGGGATAGTTGCTGCTCGTCTCCGCGTCAAGACTGGCAAGCACCTCATAGATGGTCGTAAAGTGATAGGTATCGCTGATATAGACAGCAATCGCTGTGCTGGTTGAGCGCGTCAGACTGACGGTGCGGGCGCGTTCGGTCAGATACCCCACGCCTAAAGGCGGGGGCTTGCAGTTATGGCGGGCTTGAAGCCCAAGACACACACCGCGTATGGCGGAATGACTGCCGCCCGGCGTCCGATGTTGACCGCCGCGTTCGTATCCGCATGGGCTTGATGCCCACACGCCTGACATTTAAACACACTTTGGGTTGGCCGATTGGAGCGAGATGTATGCCCACAACA
>DAOTUR010000514.1:0-7560 GCA_034436915.1 Anaerolineae bacterium | reverse complement strand
CCTGACGACAGGACAAAAACCCAGGGGCGCGAAGGGAGATTTGCTTAAGTTGGTGCATATGGGGCACGATGCATCGTGCCCCTACAAAAGACCAAACAGGGCGTTACGATCAAGACGATAGCTCAAAAACAGCATGATGACCCTGTTTTGAGATTACAAATTCCATTATCAAACGGCTTCTAAGAAGCTTTTACACCTCCTCGCCCCTTGTGGGAGAGGAGGCCGGGTGGTGAGAGGTGCATTAGGACGATTATTTATAGTAGGACACAGGCGGCGGATTGCGATCAAAGCCGCGCTGATGCCAGTAGGGGTAAATCGGCGCTTGTTGGCTGGAGATATCCAGCGTTTTGACCTGTTCCGGCGTTAAATTCCAGCCAATGGCTCCCAGATTTTGCCGCAACTGCTCCTCATTGCGTGCACCGATGATGATGTTGGCAACGGTAGGCCGCTGCAACAGCCAATTGAGCGCCACCTGTGCAACAGTTTTCCCTGTCTCCTGCGCCACCTCGTCCAATACATCGATGATGTGATAGAAGACCTCCAGCGGCAGTTCTGGCCCTTCGCCGCCGCCCTGTGCGATGCGGCCAGATGCGGGCATGGGCTGATTGCGGCGATATTTCCCGCTCAAGCGGCCTGCGGCCAGCGGACTCCAGACAATTGTTCCCACCTTTTGATCGAGCGCCAGCGGCATCAGCTCCCACTCGTACTCACGCCCGATGAGCGAGTAATAAGCTTGATGCGCCACATAGCGCGACCAGCCATATTTCTCTGAAATCGAGAGCGATTTCATCAAGTGCCAACCGGAGAAGTTGGAGCAGGCGATATAACGCACCTTGCCACTTTGCACCAGATCATCCAGCGCGTGCAGCGTCTCCTCAATCGGCGTCGAGGCATCGAAACCGTGCATGGTGTAGATATCGATGTAATCGGTCTTCAGGCGGCGCAGACTGGCTTCGCAGGCGCGAATGAGATGAAAGCGCGATGATCCAACATCATTGGGATCATCGCTCATGCCAAAGGTCGCTTTGGTGGAGATGAGCGCCTTATGGCGGCGGCTCCCAAGCGCCTGCCCCAGAATCTCTTCTGACAGACCCCGCGAATAGACGTCCGATGTGTCGAAGAGGCTCACGCCGGCCTCAAGACAGATATCCACGAGGCGGCTGGCCTCAGCCACATCGCTTTTGCCCCATGCTGCGAAAAAATCGCCCTGTCCACCAAACGTCGCCGTCCCAAAGCTGAGGACGGGGACTTTAAGACCCGATCCGCCGAGTAATCTGTATTCCATCATCGTCTCCTTGTTTGATGTGCCAAGAATATAGGGGAATGCCATGATGTGCAAAACGAAGAGAGATGCCCCTCTTTATCAGGCACAGGTGATATGAAATAATGTGAATATTTCATATTGTTCCAAGAAAAGATTGTGATAGAATAAATAAATTTAAAATTGACAATATAGATCATAGATTTATCGATTGAATCGAACATATATTCGCTGTCTGAGGAGCGTAACTGGTGATTGAGATCGAATGGAAGATGCACAATCGCATTGCTTATATCATGGTGTCTGGAACCTCTGATTCAGTATCGATTCAGAACGTTGATACCGAGTTAGAGCGAGTGATGAATCTGGCAACACAAGCGGTTCATCTTATCGTGGATATTCATCTTATGGATCAATTTCCCTCTCTTAACAATATCATTCGCTCTCCCTATCTTCGGCATATGCGTCGGGGATGGATCGTCGTCATTGGGCTGTCGGAAAAGCCGCTGTTTCGGATTCTTGTCAACAGCTTTGTCAACGGCCTGCGCTCGTCTGCCCGCTACGCTGATTCGCTGGCGGAGGCGCTGGCTCTCTTACAGACATTGGATTCGACGCTGCCAGGGGAGGCATAGAATCTTGTTCCAAGCAAAAGGCCGCTTGTGAGAGTGGCCTCAAGAGTAAGGGGATGTTACATGGAGTGCCATCACCATAGCACGTTTGTTCCGAAAAATGGCGAACATTTGTACGTAAATTTGTTCGCATTTTTGCGGCTGCTTAATCCATGTGCCGTTTTCGCATATCTCCTTGCTTCCACAGGCGATACGATAAGAGGCCCGTCACAAATGACAGGAGGATGGGATAGACCGTCAGCAGTGGATAGAAATTAAATATCAATGTTCCAGTGTGGATAAACACGTCGTTATTGAACGGAATCAGCACCAGTAGAGTGAGAAGCGATCCCAGACTCCAGCAGAAGGCATTGACGACCCCATAACGCAGCAGACACAGCCCCTGTACGAGCGCCATTACGACGAACATGAGATACAGCGGCATGAACAGCGTATCCAGACTCGACTGTGAGCCATTGAGTGTGTTGTGCGTGACAGATTGAAACAGCCGGATGAACAGTGCAAGATAAGCGGCAGTGTAGACAGCGGAGGTGGCTTTAAACCAGTCACGCGGCAGGATATCAATCGTGCGTCTGGAGACGATGGATTGGAGAAGGCTCAAAATCACCAGAGTCGGCAGCAGGGCAAAGGTCGGCGCAAGGGTGGCATACATATCCCATCTTAGATGAGTTGCCCATTCAGGCTGACCGTCAGGCATACTTATAATACCGCCGATAAAACACAGGCTGTGAAAGACAAAGAACAACAGCGTGCAGACAACATGACTTCCAACCCACCGGATGGCAAAGCGGCGATAGATCACAGCATCATATTTGTGTTTGCTCATCGCTGTCTCATGTCCTTATCTTTATTTGTGTCCAGCCTTTTATGTTTTGTTATATTATATGGTATTAAACATCGTCATTGATCATAAAATGATGTCAAACTTTGTGACTGTAAACATATAGATACTTCACTGAGGTCAACCATGAGCAAGACCGTCTCCATCCGCCGGGCCACCTCACACGATGCTGCTGTCATTGCTCATCAACGCCGTCTCATGTTTGCCGAGGAGAAGCATCACACGGAGGTCGATCTCATTCATATGGAAGGTCTGTATGCGACATGGGTCGCTGACAAACTCGTTGCAGGCGAGTATCTCGGTTGGTTAGCGCAGACGGACTCAGGCGAGATTGTGGCAGGGGTTGGGCTGTGGTTGCGCGAATGGCCGCCGATTCCCAGAAATTATATGGGCAAGCAGGGCTACATTGAGAATGTCTTTACCTTGCCTGCGTATCGGCGGCGTGGCATGGCGCGGCAGTTGATGGGTGTGCTGCTGGATTCGGTGCATACCTCGCGGGTCGTCTACGAAATCGAGCTTCATCCGACACAGATGGCGTATTCGCTGTACAGCTCGCTGGGATTTGAAAGCAATACAGGCTCCATGTCACAGTGGTTTGGCCCCAAACAGAAGCCGAGCGAGAAGGCATAGGACAGCGCCATACTCCATCGTTCGATACTCTCTAGTGGGCCATGTGGCATGATGTGCGGCATTCATTTTCCGGGTTTCGAGTTCAAATTGAGATCAAAGAATGCGGTTATGCACAGCAAGTGACCCACTAGTACACGTTGGCGGAAGTTCACAAGCATTTCGTTCAGTTTCTTTTAGCTAAAGTTCGCTATTTGAATTGCTTATCGACTTCCGCAAAGCTGTACTAGCCCTCAATTTCCTTATGTGACGTGGAGCGTGCGACGCTGTTTGCCAGGGGTTTTGCAATTCCCCTGGAAAAGGTAAATTTGGAAAAACATTCGGCAGCGGGCAGCCATTTTTGAGCTGCGGTTTGAGGTAGCGATAAATACTTGCCTTGGAAAGCCCGTAATCAGGTTCTGTTGCAAAAAGAGGAGAGTATTGGGAAAAGAGTCGGAGAGAGTTAGAAGAGGGGAACTTTAGGCGGCCAATCCAAACAGGCGCTCGATCAAGCGAACCTGGGCAAGAATGTCGCCCTTTTCTACACCTTTGACCTGGCCCTTACGTATCATGTTCATGGTTTCGTAGCCGCTTAGGATTGAGTATCGAATAACTTCTGCATTTACTTCTGTAATCTGGCATATCAAATCAAACAAATGCTTGTGTTATTTAGCTCCTGTTCCTTAATGTTCGCCGTGCTGAGTCGAGCGTGAAGAAACCCAGTTCTAGCCTGGTGCGACGCTTGATAAAACGGTGATCCGCAGAGCCTGGGCTGCCAGCACAAGCGCCAGATGTCCGAGTCGCGGCGCGACGACAAGGTCAGGGTGTCCTTGCCGCCTTGTATGCCGCCTTGCTTGGTCGCCCCTTTGTCCCTGCCTGAGCAGTTACGAATTCTCTTTAAATGGAAAATTAGTAGTAATACTGTGCTTCAGGTTGTCCGACCAACTCCAATTTGATGATATTGAGAGGCATGGAAGGCGGAATTGTCGGCAGTCCGTGAACAATCAGTCGGCGACCATCACGTTTAACAGATAGCTCTTGTCCATTTCCCAACAAGACTGCGGAATCCACAGTGTTGCGAAGCTGTGAGAGAACGATTTGATTGCTGGAGGACCAATTTTGCACGATGAGATAGGCAGTTGTACCTTTGGTCGTAATCCGTCCGGTTGAGGTATGATCCCACCAATTCGGCAAAAATCGTTCTGTACCATAAATAGCCTCTCCATGAATTTTCAACCAATCCCCCATTAATAACAAGCGACTGACAGCGGGTTGGGGGATCAAACCATCGGAATCAGGCCCTACGTTGAGCAAGTAGTTCCCCCCACGCGCGGCGCACGATACCAATTGACCTAAAAGCTGTTTCACGCTTTTGTACTCACTCCCGTTGGGATAGTAGCCCCATGAATTGTCCATAGTAACGCATGACTCAAATAAAACATCTCCGGAAAACGCTGATGGTATTTCCTGCTCTGGTGTTGAGAAATCTCCGCTCAAACCAAGGCGATTATTCGTCAGAATATCGGGCTGGAGTTGGTGAACCATCACATTCAATTCTTCAGCTCTCCACACATGTTTGGTGCGGTCACCCCACCCACCACGAAAATTGGCATCATCAGGTCCATCGTACCAAAGAATGTCTATTTTGCCGTAATTGGTTAGCAGTTCTTCGACCTGACGATGAACATGATTCACCAATGCATTCCAACCAGTCGGGTTCTGTTCAGGACCTTCAAAATAAGCGGGAAAACTCCAGTCTTTCACTGAAAAGTAAAGCCCTACGCCTAGTCCGGCTTTTCGACAGGCCCTCACATACTCGGCTACAAAATCGCGCTGGGCGGCTGTACGAGCGGTGGTAAAGTCTGTATGCCGACTATCAAACAGGCAGAAACCATCGTGGTGTTTTGCAGTGAACACCATGTATCTCATGCCGGCAGCTTTCGCCAACTGTGCCCATCCATCGGCATCAAAATTGCGTGGTTTGAACTGTAAAGCGAGAGTCGCATACTCCTCGGAGGGAATTGCTTCCAGATAACGAACCCATTCACCTCGCCCTATATGTGAATAAAGTCCCCAGTGAATGAACATTCCAAAACGAGCTTCCTGAAACCACTGCAAACGTGCAAGTTGTCGGTCAGACTGTGTTTCCATAGCGAATCTCCTATATTTGTCAGTCTAAACAGTCGTTTGTACACCGCAAGGAACAGCGGGTTTTCAGCATCGTCCAAAGAATCCTGTCACATCTCGGAGCAATGTGATATTTCCCGCATTCATTTTCTCGATGCTCTGTAAGCTACTCACGGAAGGTCGCCAGAGTTGAGAAACCGATAAGCAGGTTCGACATTGAGACTATTGTGTGCCGTTAATTGCTTGCCAATTTTAACCTGTGGCTTAGCTACCCTTCAGCAAATCCAGAGTCCAATTGTCCTTCCAGCAAATGGTCAATTCTTCCTCATCAATTTCAATGGGCAACCAGACATAACGCGAATCAGAAAGATCATGTTTGTTCCATTGATCGGCCATAAAGATATATTGACCTGTCTCGCCTGCAACTGGCAGCACAAAGGTACACTGCGAGTTAAATGTAACGTGAGCATGAATGCCTTTCGCCGGGTTTCCTTTAACTTTCCAGGGACCTAAGATGTTATCAGCTACCGCAAACTCGGCTGCATTCGGATCCCAGCTGGTTGTTCCAGATGTGATCATGAAGTATTTGCCCCCATGTTTAAATACCGCTGGTGCTTCACGTCCATACGGTGGGCCTGGTTGCGCCATGTTCTCGCTGTAGACATCAGTTACAGACAAGTAGTCATCGCTAAGTTGCCCTACAGTTATATTGCGATGTGAATCTGCACAAAAGATTAGATAAGCCTTATCATCTTCATCCTGGAAAATAGTTAGATCGTGGCTCACCTTACCAAATGGACGAACACTCTTGAGATATTCAAAAGGACCAGTCGGGCGATCACTGACGGCGACCCCTGCCCGTGCATAACGGTAGCCAGGGTCATCCACATGCATCCACATGACATACCTGCCATCACGCCTATTAAATACAACTTTAGGTCTCTCAGCGACTTTGCTTACATGTAAATCGTGGTCCGTATCCTTGAGTACTGCGGACAATGCGAGACCTTGGCACTCCCAATGAAATAGATCATGAGATAGATAGCACGATATGCCAATCACATCAACACGCCGATCTCGTGTTACGCCAGCCTTGTTTTCGCCGTACCAATAGTAAGCACCAGAATCATATAGAATGCCTCCGCCATGCGCCTGGATTGGGTTGCCATCAGTATCAAGCCAGATTTTGCCGGGACTAAACATGCCCTTATCCTTTCATCGAACCAAAAGTAAAGTGCTTTTCCACGCGCCATATATATGCCGCGAGCAGCCAGTATAGTAGGTGACTCGACTGGCTGAATACATTTTTCCTAACTCGGCTTTTCGACTCAAATTGTGGCCTTGCTCGCTTTATTCCAGTGCTTCCACCACAAGATCTGTGACCCTGTTACGAATACGATTCGTGTTGTCTCCCGAAGGGCTGGGGGAGCCTGTTGCGATAAAGACAATTGCCAGATTCCGTTTGGGGTCGCCCACACTAAGGACCGTGTCAATGCCTGCGTGACCGAACGTTTCCATACTTGTTAATTCGCCCCGTCCGAACCCGTGATGGCTGAGATGATGTTTGATGAGCCCCCCCTGTCCCCAAGGTTCGTGTCCGGGAATGCTGCCGTTTTTCAGTGCTTCGGTTATGAAAGTCGCATATTGAATACGATGCATTTCAGCTATTTCATCAGGGTTGATGATGACTTTGCCGTTCCACAGCCCGCCATCCAGATGAAGTTGAAGAACTTTAATGACATCTTCAAGGCAGCCGAAGCAGCCAGCACCAGGATGCCCAAGACCAGTAAAGTGAGTTGAATCAATCGGGTAGGGTAATGCTTTGGGTTGCGGAGTCAGCGCCACCAATTCCGTATTCGGTACGAGAAAGCTCAGACTTGCCGCACCAATAGGCTCGAACAGCCATTCCCGGCAAATTGTTTCCCAAGATGTGCCGTGCATAACGCGGCGAACTGCTTCTGCCGCGAGAAACAGCCCGGATGCCCAATGATATGTAGTGCGACTGCCCGGCTCCCATTGCACCTCCTCATCACAACAGGACTGAAGACATCGCAGCCATTCGTCATCGGAATAAGCAGCAAACGAAGGACAATTGG
>DAOTUR010000513.1:0-5690 GCA_034436915.1 Anaerolineae bacterium | reverse complement strand
CTGTCCATTGCAGGAATTCTCACGATGAAAACATATCTGGTGATCGTTGAGTCGCCGGGCAAGATCAAAAAGCTCAAGGCGATTCTGGGGGCGGAATATGAGATCATCGCCAGCATGGGCCATGTGGTCGATCTGCCGCGCAAATCCTTCGGCATCGATCTGGAGACGATGAAGCCCGAATATGACATTCTGAAAGCCGATGTCGCCAAACGCATTCGCAGCGAAGGCCAGAAGCCCTACAAGATCATTTATCTCGCCAGCGACCCTGACCGTGAAGGCGAGGCCATCGGATCGCATGTCGCTACGCTGCTCAAACGCGCTAAAACGCAGGCGCTTCTCAAGCGTGTGACCTTTGACGCGATCACGCCCAGTGCGGTCAAAGCCGCCTTTGCCCATCCCCGCGAGATCGATTCACAGTTGGTGGCGGCTCAGGAAGCGCGGCGGTTGTTGGATCGGTTGGTCGGATTTCCGGCGTCGCGCTTTTTGTGGCAGTTCGTCAAGGGGCGGAGTCTATCGGCGGGGCGCGTGCAGAGCGTGGCCTTGCGGCTGGTGGTGGAGCGCGATCATACGATTGAGACCTTCATCCCCGAAGAATATTGGACGATTACGGCGCTGTTCAAGGCGGCGGGCGGCGAATTTACGGCACGGCTGACGCAGTGGCAGGGCAAAAAGCCGGCTCTCAAAAACAAGGCTGATGCCGATACAGTTCTGGCAGCGCTGCGAGGCGTCTCGTATCACATCCGCGATGTGACGCCCAAACAGCGCCAGCAAAAGCCGCCCGCGCCGTTTATCACGTCGTCATTGCAGCAGGCCGCGAGTTCGCATCTCAAACTCTCGCCCGATCTCACAATGAAATTGGCGCAGCAGTTGTATGAGGCGGGCTACATCACCTATATGCGAACGGACAGCCCCGCCGTCTCATCCGAAGGTGAAGCGATGGCGAAGGCGACTATCAAAACACTGTTTGGCGAGAATTATCTGGGCGGCGGCAAGTATGGGGCCAGAGGGAACTCGCAGGAGGCCCATGAGTGCATCCGCCCCACTGATACGGACGCCACCCCCGATGCCATCCGTGCTGCGCTGGGAGCCGATGGCGGACGTGCCGCTGCGGTGTATGAACTCATCTACAAGCGCTTTCTGGCGAGCCAGATGGCAAACGCAGTCTTTCATGAGGTGCATGTCAATGTTGTGGGCGGACAGGCGGTCTTCAGCGCCAAAGGCTCCAAATTGGTCTTCGATGGCTTTTTGCGCGTATATGGCTACAGCGAAGAGAAAGAGCAGGTCAAACGCGCCGACGATGCCGAAAATGACGACGAGACACCGGTCAACAAGCAGCTTCCGCCGCTCAATGCCGGGGAAGGGGTGCAAACATTGAAGCTGACGCCGCAGCAGCACTTCACCAAGCCGCCCCTGCCCTACACTGAGGCGCTGCTGATTAAGGCGCTGGAGCAGAACGGCGTCGGGCGGCCTTCCACGTTCGCCCAGACCATCGCCACAATCAAGAAGCGCTCGTATGTTGAGGTGGAGAAACGTCAACTCCGCGCCACATCGCTCGGCAAGCAGGTGAATCAGGTATTGATCACGCGGCTGCCGGGTCTGTTTGAAATCGCCTTCACCGCGCAGATGGAAACGGCGCTGGACGAGATCGCCGCAGGCAAGAAAAACGGGCGCGACTATTTGCGCGGCTTCTGGGCGCATGTCTCGCCGCTGTTCGGGCCGCAGGTCATCCAGGCGACAATCACGTCAACGGCAGGCCGCACATCGTCATCCTCTGCCGCAGACGGTGAGACGCCGACCCCCAAACGCCGCACTACGCGCAAATCAGCCGCCCGCGCCACGCCCGCCACAGACGGTGAGACGTCCGTACCCAAACGCCGCACCACGCGCAAATCAGTGCCGAAGGCCGCGCCTGCTGAACCTATCAGCAGCGAGTATGGGCTGTGTCCCAAATGCAGCAAGCCGCTGGTCAAGCGCAAGGGGCCACGCGGCGAATTCCTCGGCTGCTCCGGCTTCCCCAAGTGCCGCCACACCAGCCCGCTGACATCGTAGCAAAATCCTCTCACCACCCGGCTTTTTTCTCTCCCAAAGAGCGAGGCGAGGAGTGGGGTTAAAAGCCCCTCTCCCGCGAAGTGGGAGAGGGGTTGGGGTGAGGGAAGAAATGCCTATCGCGCAGCGCCCATCATGATTATGATAGGAAAGGCTGCACCTGATCAGATTTCTCCTAAACACTAGGATATTCCATCAATCTCGCTGATTTACCTCTGCAACACACAGGGCCAAATTTTTACTGGAATCTGTACACGATATGACGACGACAATGCAGCGATTTTTCAATAAGACGCCCCATGATCAGCCCATCTCAACACCCCTACAGTCCACCATTGATTTTGAAACGAGGCTTTTTGAGGAGCTGCTGACTGTCGCGCACGCCAACCCCAATATCATCTTGGAAGATTACGATTTAGACGCCGTTCGCCAGCAGATTGTGCGCCCCATCGCCGCCTATATGCAGGCTGTGACGAACGGACGCCGTAAGAGTGGGTCACCGCAAGCCCCGCTGATTGTGTCGGGCGATCCCGGCATCGGCAAAACGACGCTCCTCATGATGATCGATCAGGCACTGGCGCAGTTGGCGGGGCGTTCGTCATTCAGTGCGCGGGAACTCGTCACAGGCGACAGCATCGCAGGCTATTATGGCGCGTTCAAAGGCCGCATCGACGTGACGCCGCTGTCTTTGCGTGGGACGCCCACCGGGGTGTTGAGCATCCTCGATTGGCGCAATATTCAGCGCCATTGGACGTATGACAGCCGCACGACGCATCGTGAAACCCGCGAGGCCACTGCCGATTTTCTGAACACCTTCACGGGGAAAATCGTCTTTGTCGATGATGCCGAGCGCGAGGGCCATGTGTATGTCGTGTCGCAGTTGGCGCAGCAGAGTATTCTTGTCGTCATCTCATCCAATCTCGATCACACGATGCTGCATATTGACGATCTCTCTCCGGCGGCTGTGCATCTCAGCGGCAAAGATCATCGGGTCGGCGATATTTCCGCCGTGTGTGTGCCCGCAGGCGAACATCGTCTCTTTGACGCAATGCACGATCATGTGCCGCTGGCCGCCAAAACCTATGAGCGCTTCAAAATCATTGAGTCCGACAGCGGGCGAGTGGTCTATGCCCGCTGGTCGCATATCAAGGATCAGCCGCTGCTGAAAGACAATTTCGCGGCGTATTTTCGCCAGCATAACATTGCGGGCGTCCTGCTGGATGAGTTTCCATTTTTCACGACCTTCGCGGTGCAGGATATCAATCCGGGGACATTGGGGCGGCTGTACCGCTTCGTCCATCTGATCGACGCCGTGCATGACATGCGCCTGCCGTTCATGCTGCGAATGACGCAGGCGCTCCCGCTCACGGCTGATTATCGAGCAGAAGAGTTAGAGCGTGTCCTGCACACCTACGATAAAAATGTGTCCAGTCATGCAGGGACGACGATGTGGATTGAAATCACGCGCTGTCTGTCGCGTCTGCGTTCGCGGGAGGCGCTCAATGCGGCCTTCTTCCCAATTGGTGATGCAAAACATAACGGACATGTAGGGTAGAGCAGAAGCCCCTCTCCGGTGGCGACGGGTTGGGGTGAGGTAATACCTGACGCATACCCCGCACGCAGGCCCTCCCGCACTTTGTCACCGTGTCGGGCGGGACGTATCTGTTCATACCCCGTCTGACAGCTCTCAAATTTCTCGCTCAGGCGCGGAACATGAGTATGATTACAGTCAATATACAGCCACGCCGGAAACAGACACGGCAGGCATGGACAGCAGGAGAGCAGGCATGATGATCGCCCGCAGCATACAACGACTCTTCAAACGTCGTGACGCTCAGGCAAAAACCAGCAGCGACCAGCTCTTGAGAGATGCTGGCCTTTCGGTTGAGAAGGGATGGTTTGGGCAGCGTGTCAAAACGGTGGACACTCCGCCCCAGATGCAAAGTCAGGCCGTTGGTACACCCACGATCCCGCCGATTGAAGCCAGGACATACCCTGCATCCCGCGATGGAAACGGCGTTTATGGCACATGGACGCTTGATTCCAACGCCCTTCCCGCTTACGCCTATGACCTCGATCAGTGGAACAACCGCACCGCCTACTTTGTTAATAGTCAAGGGCTGGATCGGCGCGATCACTGGCATCAGATCGGCAACGACCATGTGACGGGGCTGGCCGGGAATGATGGCGTCGTGCAGGTCTATCTGGCAGATCGCGGCGGCATCTTCCTCAATCACTATGCGCCCGAAGCCACGCCGCCCACCACGCCGATGGGACGCTTCACATGGCTGCTGGACAGATTATTCCGCCTGTTTGCGAATGTGCGAGCGCTGTATTGGCGCTGGCGGATGCGCGATAAGATCATCCCACGCGGCATTGATCCCAAGAGCGTCATGTCCGGCCCCACCAGCAGCCCCAAAGCCGCTCCGCAGAATGTCGATCTGGAGGTTGAATTTGCCTATACGGGCGGTTTCAGCTATCTCAATGATGGACAGGAGACTTGGGCCACTGCCCAGCGTTATGCGCCTAGCGCCTCAAAACCGCGCCGCGTCTTCGGTATCGGTTCCTTTGAGACGGAGACAATCTATCGCCATATTCGCCATACACGCCGCGTCTACGCCCCCTACGGCGATCACCCCTTTATGCTGACGGATCTGGAGATTGAGAATCAAGGCACAACGGCGGTCATGCTGCGCTGCTATGAGTATTGGGATGTCAATGTTCTCCAGATGCGCGTCCAGTGGGTGCGCTCAGGCATCTTTGGCTCACATGGCGATGTGGAACGTGCCCTGATCAACGCCCGTTTTCAGCCGCATATTCAGTCGGAACGCGACGGACAGGCGCTGCGTTTTCAGCAGCAGCGCTTTGGCTCAACGACCATGAGCGCGGAAGAACTGGCAGGCTTTGTCGATAACAATCCGCCAGAGGTGTTCCTCGCCAATCTCTCCGGCACGGCGCTGCCTACGGTGGATTATTTCACCGATAAACGCACCTTCTTCGGCAGCGGCAGCGCGGCCCGCCCCGATGCTGTCCATCTCAATCAGGCAGGCAAAACCAACGCACCCAAACGAAACGACGCTATGCCCTACTGCCTCGTACTGCGCCATGATCTCTCGCTTGCGCCAGGGCAGACCATCAAGCTGCGCTTCGCATATGGGGCGATCCTCCATCCAGATCAGCCGTTGGATTTTCTCAATCCGTTCACATCAGAAGTGAACGAACTGGAACGCACGGTGCAGGCGTGGAAAAAGCAAATTCTCTACTTCTCAAATGGGCAGTCATCGGTGCTGCCCTGGGAGATGTCGTGGCACGCCTACAATCTGCTGTCATCCACGCTGTACAGCGAATTTTACAAGACGCACTACATTCCGCAGGGGTCGGCGTATCTGTATCTGCATGGAGCCGATGGAGCGCCGCGTGATCAATCGCTGTTTGCGCTGCCACTAGTGTATATTCGTCCGGCCCTGGCCCGCGATCTGTTGATCCTGCTGATGCGCCTGCGCCATATGCAGACGCTGGCGCTGCCTTATTCGTTCGTCGGCAACGGCGCACAGGATAACGCGCTCGGCCTGCACTCCAAGCCCTCCGATCTCGATCTCTTCTTCATGCTGGCCGTCGTGGAGTATCTGTCTGCCACAGGCGAT
>DAOTUR010000512.1:0-15246 GCA_034436915.1 Anaerolineae bacterium | reverse complement strand
AGTAATGATTCACCTATCCATGAGAATCGCGGGTTTGTAGGGGCGCGATGGATCGCGCCCTGATTGATTTGTAGGAGATTTGGCTTGGGCAGGATGCATCCTGCCCCTACGGGGGCCGTTGTCGCATGGATAGGTGAATGATTACAAGATGCAATCGCCTTGTGTCCCTCTGTCTTTGCGGGCCTGCTTCTCAAGATAGCGTTCCTCTCGCACCTCTTTCACCGAAGAAGCGCCGTGAAGCCCCTCGCTTTAGCGATGGGGAGGTAAGGCGTAAAACTTGTATTTCCGCCCCTGATTTCTTAGAATGCTCTTAGCACCTTAACAAAGGACTGAGAGAGGTTGTGTGGCGAAGTCTATGCCTCGTTCATAGGGCAGCTTTCGTGCGAGAAAGCACTTCATTTCTCCCTCTCCCCTTCCCCAAAAAGATGTGGGTAATGTATAGCCCCCTGTGGGAGAGGGGTTGGGGTGAGGGGTGAAAAATAGAGCTATCCAGAACTGAGGCTAATTATAATGGTTCGCCTGCGGCGTTGGTTTGGCGGCGCTGCTTCTGCGATACGCCACGAAGCCCACGCCGAGCAGAATCAGCGGTAACGCCACAAATGCACTGCCTGTGAGCTTTTCCCCAGCAAGCACCGACCCAAGCATCAGCGCAATCGCCGGATTGACGAAGGTGTAGCTGGTTGCCAGCAGTGCCGACACATTATTGAGTAGATAGACATACGCGGACATCGCCGCCAATGAGCCAAATGTGATCAAGTAGGTGAGGGCCAGGAGTGTTGATGAGGTGGGCGTATGCAGCATCGCTTCGCCGCGTAAGGCGCTGACGATAAAGAACACCACCCCCGCACACATCATCTGAGCGGCATTCATCATTATGCCTTTGGGCATATCCAGATGAGAACTGAGCACTGACCCGAAGGCCCAATTCGCTGCTGCAAACAGGATAATCAGAACGCCGAGCGGGTTGGCCTGCAAATTACCTTCCCGCGTCAGAAGTGCTACGCCGCTGATCCCCAATCCAACGCCAATCCAATCGGTGCGCGAGGGGATCTTTTTCCAGAAGAGATTAAAAATTAATGTCCACAGTGGCACAGTCGCCACCAGTGTCGCGGCCAGCCCCGATGAGATCGCCCCCTGTGCCAGCGCCACGCTGCCCGTTCCGCCGACAAGGATGAACGTGCCGATGATGGCGGCATTACGCCATTGCCGCCGTGTCGGAAGTTTTGTGCCTGTGGCAAGCAGCAGCGCGAACAGGATCGTTCCAGCCGTGATGAAGCGAGTCCCCATCAACAGGTAGGGAGGAAAACTTTCGAGGGCAATATGGGAGGCCAGATAGGTTGTGCCCCAGACAATATACACCGTTAGCAGCGAGAGGATGACCCAGAAGCGTTTTTGATTGTGGAGACGAGTGTCTGCTGTGGACTCGACGGCGGCGGCGGGAATGCGAATGTTTTGGGCTGTCATCAATTTCACCGATGTTATGCGCGATAAGTCAGTTTCTATTCTATGACCCTCATCGATAAATTGACAGACGATATGGAAGGCTCTACACTCAAAAATGGCTTGAATATAAGGAAAATTCTCATAATGCCTTTACAGAATGATCGTGATCTGGATTCGGTGGGCTGGCAGCTTTTGCGGATGCTGCAAGAGAACGCTCGTATCTCCTTTCGGCAGATTGGCGAGGTCATCGGCATGACCGCACCTGCCGTTGGCGAACGCATTCATCGCCTGGAGGATGCAGGCGTTTTGAAGGGCTATCAGGCGAAGATTGATCTGGCGAAGATTGGGCGGCCCATCATGGCGTTTGTGCATCTGACGTGTGACAGCCACCAGGAGACAAAGTTCCGCAAGGATGTGCTCACGCTTCTCGATGTGATTGAATGCCACTGCGTCACAGGCACAGAATCCTTCATTTTGAAGGTGGCTGTGACATCCGTCCCGCATCTGGAGCAGCTTCTGATGCATCTCAAGGATTATGGCAACGTTCGCACCTCGCTCGTGCTCTCGGCACAGGTGACATCGCGCATCATTGAAGACCCACAGGGACATCCCTGATGCAACACGAGGCGACAACCGTTTCGCATGATTGGCCTCAGCCTGTACAATCGATTGTGACAAATCGGATATAATGAAATCCGATTCGACGTTGAGGGGGACAGTAAAGAAATTATGGCGCGGGTTGTGATTTTAGGCACAGCGGCGGCGGTCAATGACGCCACGCACGATTACACGCATTTTCTGCTCATTGGCGACAGCGGCACACCAATTCTGATCGATGCCGGCTCGAATCCACTGGGTAAAATTAAAAATCTCGGCATCGATGATGACTCGCTCCAGGACATTATTCTGACGCATTTCCATCCCGATCACGTCTCCGGTATTCCCAACATGTTCATGCATATGTGGCTGTTGGGGCGCAAAACGCCGATGCGGATCTACGGTCTGCCACACTGCATCAATCGGATTGAAGACACGCTCGAAGCCTACGGCTGGCAGGAATGGCCGAATTTCTTTCCCGTGTCGTTCATCCGCATCAGCCAGCGTGAAGATGCCCCGCTGATGGAGAATGAAGACTTCGTCATCCGCGCCTTTCCCGTCAAGCATTTCGTGCCGACGATTGGGATGCGGATCGAGAACAAGCACAATAGGCGCATCCTGGGCTATGGCTGCGATACCGAGCCGTGTGAGGGCGTGCGCAAGATCGCCCAGGACGCAGATATTCTCATCCATGAGGCTGCTGGGCCGCCGCCAGGACACAGCACCGCCAAACAAGCAGGGGAGATTGCGCGAGACATGGGCGCAAGATCGCTCTATCTCATCCATTATCAGGTGTGGAATGCCAATCCTGAGCCGCTGGTGGCTGAGGCCCAAGAGGTCTATGATGGGCCGGTGTTCCTGTGCCGCGACTACGATGAATTTGAGTTTTAGATATGTGTCAGAGGTGGGATTATCGTAGGGGCGCAGCGTGCTGCGCCCCATATGCACCAACTTAAGCAAATCGAATCTGCTTGATCTCTCTTATGCCCTGTCGTCAGGGGTTGAAAACCCTTGCCTTTTGCGGGACTGAAAGTCCCGCTGAAACAGTCTTTTGGGGTGTGTTTGGGCGGGGTTTTCAACCCCGCAAGACGGGAGACAGGGACTTTCAGTTCCTGGCGTAAGCGCTTTTGCCGCGTCTTTGGCCCACAATGAGCATAAAATCCTTAAGTTGATGTATATGGGGCACGATGCATCGGGGGCACGATGCATCGTGCCCCTACAAAAGACCAAACAGGGCGTTACAATCAAGACGATGGCTCAAAAACAGCATGATGACCCTGTCTTGAGATTACAAATTCTATTATCAAACGGCTTCTTAACAAGAATCAAGAAAATCCCTCGAAATATTTCGTTATTTTAGTATATAATGAGGCACATAAATGAACGATCCCTCAAGTATCCATTGAGGACACTGAAAGCAAAAACCTCATGTCATCCTGCCTTGAAACGCTGCACGCCGAGATCGAGACAAAAATTTCCGCGCTGATGAATGATTTAAGCGCAGGGAGAATCAGCAGCGATTAATTCAATCTCATCCACAGCGACTATCATTACAGCCTCGTCCTCACACGTCAGCAGGCAGAGCATGAGGGGCGCGAAGGGAGTATGGGCATGACATACGAGGACATGCTCCAGGAGTTACAGGTCTAATCCCTGCGGAGAGGCGTTGTCGCTGCCTCAATTGTTGCATTGTCTAACGAAATATATGAATTAATTCTTCAATTGTCTAGGGGACATTTGTCACAATTTCTAAGCAATATGGTGAAATCTTTGTACCTCCACGCCAAATTTGACATACACTAAAATTATCATCTCAGCCTCCCTCATTCGTCCGCATTAAAGAAGTGAAAGTGGGTATCCGATGTCTGCCCGAATCGAAGCCATGCGTTCCGACATTCAAATCAAGATTAACGCCCTGATTGGCGATTTTAGCGCTGGCAAAATCAGCAGCGAGCAGTTCAATCTCATCTATGGTCGCTATCACAATCAGCTCTCGTTGATGGAGATGGCACTGGACGAAGAGCACCCCGCTTACAATGCGGTCAATACAATTGATATCCTCCAGGGGACGCAGGCGCGGGCTGTCGGCCTGAGTTTGTATCATCACGGCAGCGGCACAACCATCGAGACGCTGGGGCAGTTTTCCGTCTCGCCGGAGGTGACAGCCCCGGTACTGAATGATTTTTCGATGCGCCTGGAGTCGAAAGAATTCATCGAACCGATTATAAAAAAGCTGGACGGCGGCCTGTGGGTCACATTTATTGCCCGTCATTACACAACGCTTATGGTGCTGTTCCGCAATGAACCGTCGCGCCTGCAAATGCGCCAGATGGAGCGCCTGCACCACGATTTTGAAGAGGCCAACAAGCGCTATCTGGAGCATTTCACGGTTGATCCGACACAGTTGGCGCGACCTTTCGTAGGCTTCATCAAAGAGAAATCAGCGATATAGGAGGACAGCCCTCAATCGTGAAATTGTACCTGTAGGGACACGGCACGCCGTGTCCACCCTCGGACGAGGCTTAACGATAAACGATTGATTTCTGGGGCAAACGCGAGGACACGGCGTGCCGTGTCCCTACACAAGCGCACATCGTAATGAGCCGCTAACTCGTCGGGATGAGGGAGCCAAACAGCGGCCTCATGATGCCGTTATCGAGAAGCAGGCTGTAGCCTGCGAAGCTGCTGCGCCCGGCAATCGCGGTGGTCGTCCCAAAATTGAGATTCCACAGGAACATTGGCCCCACATACGGCAACCTCTGCCCCAATTGGAATGCCCGCAGCGTATACGTGGCCTGATCCACCGCTGTATTGTAGGCCATCCAGGGTTCAGGCGGGTCGCCGGGCAGATCGGCCCACGTTGCCCAACCAAACTCCGTCACCCACATTTTGACATCGTGCGTATTCTCAAGCTGAATCGAGCGGTATTCCTCCAGCGTTTGCAGGAAGAAAAAGCGCGTATTGTCATCCCAGCCGCGATCCTGCACCGCATCACAGCAGCGCAAGATGGGCGAATTGCCCCAGCCATATGGATGCACGCCGATCACAATATCGGTGAGGCTGCTCAGGCCCGCCGCATACATCTGGCGCAGATAGGCGCGATCATCAACGCTGCGCTCAGAGGTGTAAGTGGGCGCGAGGCCCGCCGTGACAATCGTCATGGTGGGCGAAAAGGCGCGGATGGCTTTGTATCCGGACTGGAAAAGCTGCATATAGCCGCTGCCATCGAAGGGCAGCGCCGACAGATTCCATTCGCCGCGAAGATTGGGTTCATTCCAGATCTCAATCGCATCGACATTGCCGCCGACCCGCGCCAGCAGCAGCGTCAGAAAATTGCCCAGCGTGGCCGGATCATCGGGGGGGCCGCTGCCATCGCTGTTGTTGCCGCGTGCCCAACCAGGCGCTTTCGCCACGCTGAGAAGAACACGCAGGCCGCGTGCTCTGGCCGCCGCCAAGTCCTGATCGAGCGTGTCAATCGTCCCGCCCAGACTGTTGGGGCCGTCCGGCTGCACCGCCGCCCAATTCACCTGCACCTTCATCCAGCCGACTTTGGTCTGGCTAACGCGCTCTAAGGCTGCGCCCCAGGCTGTCGTATCGTTATTTTGATACAATTGGATACCCATGCGCGTGCGATCAAAGGCCGCTGGGTTGGGGTCGGTGACAGAGGCGATAATATCGTCCGACAATTTCTTGACATCGGCATTTGTCGTCACCGCTTCGGTATTGGCGGAGGCCGCCCCGCCGCCGCCTGCCGCACCACCACCGCCCGCTGCGCCACCGCCGCCGCCCGCAGCAGCGGCCTCAGCACCTTTGGGCGCGATATAGTATTCGTCGCCGCGCCCTTCGGCTGTCCAACCGCTCAGGCCGCTGGATTCGATCTGCCACCAGCGAAGCTGCTCATCCGTATCGCAGACCGGGCCGCCCACCACGCGGAAGCCTGTTCCGGGCGGCATCTTGCCAATCATGCTGCCTTGCAGCGCACCCGGTTTGTCGCGCACGCGGTTGGGGACGCCGCCCGCTTCCACGACGCCATCCATACCCACCTTCATCCGCGCAGGCGGCGATCCGGCGCAGATATCGCCGTTCGTACCTTCGAGCGTGGGGAAGGGCGTGATCGTCATCGTCGGCGCTTCGAGAGGAGCCGTGTCCTTCGAGTCGGGAATGCCATCTGCATCGGTATCAGGCACAAGCGGATTTGTGCCGCGCACGTTGACCTCTTCGCCATCCGTCCAGCCGTCACCGTCGGTATCGCGGTTCATCGGGATGGTATTCCAGATTCGTACCTCGTCGCCATCGTTCAAGCCGTCCTCGTCGGTATCGGCCTTGTTGGGATCCGTGCCAATCACCGACTCACGGATATTGCTCAGGCCATCGCCATCGGGATCGGATTCTGCCACTGCTGTCTGCGTGACCGGGATCGAGGTCGAAAACGCGACCAGCGTCGCCGTGAGATTGATAGATGTGGCGGTCTGATTGTTGGCGACGACCACCTGATACTGAGTGTAGCCAAAGAGTGACAGAAACAGACACAGGATCAGCAGCAGGAACAGCAGCGACAGAATCCAGATCGGGAAGCGCGCCGGAACCGCCATATCGCCCGCCAGCGTTTGTGGCGGCAAACGCTCGTCATCCGCCGTAACGATCACCTCAAAGGGAATCGAGCGCTCCACGCCAATGAAGGGCCGCGAACGCGCTTTGAGGCGCATCGACATAAATTCTTCCTGCCCTGGCGCAACCGAAAACTGCTTGCCGGGCAGCTCATAGATGATGCCCTGTTCACGATCTCGCGTCTGCACGGTATACACGGCGAAGGTGTTGCCCGTGTTGCGGATCATCAGTTCGGGGCGCACCCGCGATGTGGCACGGCGCGGCTCAAGGCTCGTGACGAAATTCTTGAACGGCAGCACGTTAAGCAAACATTGGATGGCGACGGATTTGGTCGCCTGGGCGCGGGTGACAATTCGCACCTCGAAGTAATGCCCGCCTTCGCTGCTGCGGCTGTCAAGCGGCGGATGGAAGGTGATCGACGCCGTTTCACGATTGTTGGGCATCAGGTAAATCGGGGCCTGCTGGATGGTGTACCAGTTGATCGGCAGGCCATCCAGTTGAATCACGAAGTGATCGACCAGCGTGCTGAGATTTTGGATTTCCAGCGTCATGGTCATGCTGCTGCCGGGGGCGACGGTGACGATGGGATTGGTGACTTTGAAGCCAACCTTATCGTGTTCTGCCGGGGGCAGTTCAATCTTCTTGACGCCCGTCCGCACCACCTGATACTGCTCTGCCGCCTCCAGCACGCCCTCGCCATCATCGAGATTCGTGATGGTGGGGGAGAAGCGCGGCTGGACTGCGACGCCTGCTGCGCCTCCGGGTGCGCCACGCGGCTTCTCGGTGCGCTTCATGGCGGCGGGTTCCAGCTTAAACCAATACTCGCCAATGCGAATCGTCTTATCGTGCGTCAGAATCTCGGCGATGCTCGGCCCAAGTTTTTGTGCGCCGACATATGTGCCGTTGGCCGATCCGACATCGATGATGCGGAGCTGACTGCCAAAGCCGCGCTCGATGCGGGCATGGCGGCGCGAGACGCTTTTGCCTTCCAGCTTCACCGTTTGATCGTCGGCCCGCCCGATGGTGATGAGATTTTTATTCATCGGGATAACGCGCACTGGATAGTTGTTGCTCATGATGATGAGCCGCTCAAACCCAACCTGCTCATCGGTCACAGGCTGTGGCGTGAACATCGGCATCGCCTCCGGCAGAGGCTCCGTCATGATCACGGTATCGAGCAGATCCTCTTCAGACGGAGCCTGGGCCTCTTCGACCACTTGGCTCGGCGCTTTATAGGTGCTCAGGATCGTTTGCAGCGCCCGCGACATTTCGGCGGCGGTCTGATAGCGGTTGGAAGGATCACGCTCCAGCGCCCGCAGGATGACGCGCTCTAAATCCAGCGACACATCCATCCGCAGATCACTCGGACGGGCAATCGCCTCACGCGAGTACATGCGGATGGCTTCGGCCATCGACTGCGGCTGGAACGGCGTCTGTCCCGTCACCAGCTCATACATGAGCGTGCCGAGTTCGTAAATATCGCTGCGGGCATCCGTCCGCAAGCCCTGGGCCTCTTCCGGCGACAGGTATTGATAGGCCACGCCCGTTTGATCCGTCCCGAAGCCCTCGCCCTGTTCAGACGCTTTGGCAAGCCCAAAATCAGTCAGCACAGGCGTGAGCGGCTTTTTCTTGGCTTCGGCTTCGGCGGGTGTTTCGCGCAGGACGATGTTATCGGGCTTGATATCTCGATGCAGCAGGCCCTGCTGATGGGCGTAATGCAGCGCATCGGCCATCTGACGGGCCACCTGCATCACAACCTGAAAGTTGATCGCCCGCTCCGCTGTGCGCTCTTTCCGCACGTAATCACGGATCGACCCGCCCGCGACAAGCTCTGTCACCATGAAGACGTAGCCATCCGCCGTATCGAAGGTGAAGACCTTGACGATATTCGGATGTTCCAGCGTGCTGAGGACGCGGGCCTCATCGATGAAGCGGCGGCGCAGTGGGTCTTGTACCGCCAGATTCGAATGCAGCACCTTCAATGCGACAGGCCGATTGGCTTTGGTATCCCACGCCTCATAGACGGAGGACATCGGGCCATGCCCGATCAACTTGGTCAGGCGGTAGGCCCCTAACTTTTGCCCGACGAGATTGGGAATCGATGTGCCTGCGCTTTTGGCCGGGGCTGCTGACGCCGAGGCTGCTGACGCCGAGGCTGCCGGGACAGGCAGGGGCAGATCCATGCCGACGGGCAGATCCATATCCATCGTCTTATCGATGGCTCCGTCATCAGCGGCAGGCCGACGCGCTCTTGGAGCCGGACTGCCATCTGTCCCACTGGTGGCGGGTGTGCGGCTTGTCCCACCTGTCCCGCCGGGCGTCCGTCCCATACCCCCCGTGCCGCGTCCAAAGCCTGCCGTACCGGGCGGTTTGACGCCGCTGTCGCCAGCGGCGGGCCGCGCCGAGGGAACCGATGGTGTGGATGGTGATGGCGACAGCGGCGGCATGGCAGCATCAGGATGAAGCGTCTGATCAATGTCGTTGGCCGGGACAGCGGCGCGAATCGACGGTTTGGGCGGTGGGATCGATGGATCGGGCGACGAATCGCGCTGCGATTTCATGCGTTCGCGGCGGGAAGCAATCGCAGCCTCACGCGAGGACATCATCTGCCCTGGTTTCAAGGTCTCTGCCGCCCCCGATGCACTCGGCTTTGGCTTATCGGGCGGCTCCTGCGGCGTGGCGGGTGCAGGCGGATTAACCGCAGGTGCAGGCGGCAGCGGTACAGCGGCCATCATCGGCATAGTTGGCCCGGCATCAACGCGGGCAGGTGGCGTATACGGAATCGTCTCCGAAAATTCGGACTTGGCAGGCGGTGTAGGAGAAACCGCCGGGGATGGTGCGGCAGGCGGCGCGGGCTTTATATCGAGCATCCGCAGCGTTGGTAGAGCAGGCGGAATCAGCGCAGGCCCCATCAATGTTGCAGGCTCTTTAGCACGCGGGGACGGTGTCTTTTCTACGTCCGCCGCTGGCGCGACCACAGGGGCCACAGGCGGAGGCGGTGTCTTTTCCACATCCGCTGATTGGGCCAGCACAGGCGCAGCAGGCTCTGCGGGAATCGGCGTCTTATCGTGCTCCACAGAGGGAATCGGCAGCGGCACAGGCACAGGAATCGGCACTGGGATTGGCACAGGCGCGATGGGCGGCGCATCATCCAGGCCGGGATCAGTGGCAATATCGACATCGCGCACCGTATCCCGATCCAGCCACACCCAGTAATCGCCAATTCGCAGCACATCATCTGCGATCATCTTGACGTTGCGACCACTGGTGAGCTTTAAGCTGCCGACCCATGTGCCATTGGTGGAGCCGACATCGGTCACGCGGAAGGCGTCATCGGGCAGCACTTCAATGCGGGCATGACGGCGCGACACATACGGCCCTTGCAACTTCAAGACCTGATCATCCGCCGTGCCGATGCTGTTCACGCCCTGCTTGAGCAGCACAACGACGGGCGGATGTTGGGCGCTGAACGCGATCAGGCGATCTTTGCCTTCTTCGCGGCGATCCCGTTTGGGCGGCGTAAACGTGGGTCGATCTTCGCTGAGGGGCTGCGGGATTTTTTCCGTCGCAAAGGCATCTGTCGCCATATCCCGATCCGGCTCATCCACCGGACGGCTGGCGAGCAGACGCATGACCCGTTCCAGGTCTTGCGCCAGTTCTTCGCCCGTTTGATAGCGCTGGGTGGGGTCTTTTGCCAGCGCCTTGAGAATCACGGTGTCCAATTCAGGCGGGCTATCTGGGCGATAGGCCGAGGGCTTGACGATTTGTTCCTGGCTGTGCATCCGCGCCGCTTCGCCAATCGTGCGCGGCACAAACGGCAAACGGCCCGCTGTCAGCTCATACAGCACGATACCGAGCGAATAAATATCGGTACGAGTATCGACGCGCTCGCCCAGGCACTGTTCCGGCGACATATACGGATATGTGCCAAGCGGCTGATCGGTGTGCTCGTTGTCATCCACCAGCCGCGCCAGACCAAAATCGGTCAGCACGGGTTGATAGCCTGTGGGCGACGCGGAGAGCGGTACATTGCGGAGGACGACGTTATCCGGTTTGACATCGCGGTGCATCATGCCCTGGCTGTGGGCATAATTGAGCGCGTTTGCCAGTTGGCGGCCCGTATCCACCGCCTCCAGCAGCGGCATATAGCGGGCTTCTTCCGACAATTTTTTGACATACGAGCGCAGCGTGCCCCCCGTGATGAGTTCCATCACGATGAACAACTCGCCTGCCGCTCGATCAAATCCATAAATCTTAACAATATTGGGATGATTCAGGCGCGAGATCGCACTGGCCTCTTGCATAAATCGATCTTGAAACGATTTTTGGGCCGCAAGATGGCTGTGCATAATCTTCAGCGCAACGAGACGCTCCTGCTGGAGATCCGTCGCCTGATAGACAGCGGCCATGCCGCCATGCCCCAAAAGTTTATCAATGCGGTACTGCGCGAGCGTTTTACCGATGATACTGCGAAAGTCGGCCATCTGTTTTTTTTCCGAGATGCTGCACGTCAGGGTCTATTATAGCGTGTGTGGGGGAACTTGTTCAAAAACAAATCGTCTATAGAACAGGTGTTTAATACATTTCTATCATGTTTGGGGATGATGAGGGAACCGCAAAGACGCAAAGAGCGCAAAGAAAATGAAATCGAATCTTTGCGCTCTTTGCGTCTTTGCGGTTCATTTTGTTTTTCTTATTCCAGCGGCACAGTCGGATCATACGGCGGCGCATCCTTTGGGCCGAGCGATTCCAGCGTATAGCCCTGCGGATAGGTGCGATTGGGCTGATGCGTGAAATGAAAGGGTTCACGGCGCGGCGGCATTACGGTGCGAATCACAAAACTGAGCGCTTTGAGCGAGCCATGCACCAGCGCTGTCAGCAGGGGATGGGGCGCAGGAAAGCCAAACGCCCGCATCAGCGGCTCATCCAGCAGGGTATACAAGCCCTCGCGCACAATGGGGCGCAGCGGCGCGGGATACCACGACAGAAACGTCTGAAAGGTCAGTTCGGCAATCTCTCGGTTTGAGTCGCTGTAGTGAAAATACTGCTGCTCGTAATTCTTGTGATATGCCTCAAATGCCTCATATGTCTGCGGGATATCTTTGATGCCCATGCGCCGCCCGACCTCGACCCAGAAATAGTAATTGGCGAGATTCTCATGCTGCGTGGGCGTGCGCCAGCCAAACTGATTATGAAAATAGATCGGCACAAAGATAAAGGTTGAGAGGACGTACAAATAATCCTCGTTGGAGATCGACCAGCGGCGGTGCAGTTGATTCATGCGGCGGATGGCGGCGCGTCCGCGTTCGCTGTCGTAACCGTTCTCGCTGATCTCGGCGATGATGAGCGAGGTATCGTCATAGCGCTTCTGGCCGCCCGCATGGAATTGGCGCGTCTTCGCCAACAGGCCGCTGATGCTCGGCACGGCATAGGTGCGAAACAGGGCCAATTCGAGCGATTTTTGCAGCATCCAGGGATATTCATAAAATCCGACGAGCTGCACAATTTCCTGATTCTGGGTGCGCGGATCAAGCTGCAAAATGCGCTTCAGATTATCGTAACGACCAGTCATGGGGAGCCTTCACAAACATCATTAGGGGGAGGCTCTATCTTATCTCATCAATGTCGCAAAACGTGGATTGTCGTAGGGACAAGGCCCACCTTGTCCGTTTCCTAATGGATATTCTTTAAAGGGCATGGCACGCCATATGCCCCTACAAACCCTGCTCTTGCTCTTATCTTTTATCCCTGCACATCCAATTGGGTTGTGCCGCGTGGGACGGTCAGGCGGTAGTTGGCCTTCATCGTGGCCGTGTCGTAATTACGCGCCAGCAGCAACCACGAGGGACGCGCCACTTCGACGCGATACTGCGCCTCATTATAGGTCGGGGTGCTGTTCTCCGGGATTTCAAAGCGTCCACCCACCGCCGACGGAATCACGATGCGAAGATTGCCATCAAGCACGCTGAGATCACCCGGTGTCTCCAGCACGCCCGGCGAACGCGGCTGATAGGCGGGCAGTGTGAGCAGCACATCGCCATGCTGCACCGTCAGGCTCAGGCGTTCCAGCGATGTCCCCGCCAGATCGAACGTGGCATCGCCATCCTGCCCGGCGAAGGCCAGCGACACACCCACATCCGGCGGGATATCCACCGTCATCGTGCCGCGCCCCAGATTTTCCAGGCGCGGATAGGGATTGGGGCGGGTTTCGCGCACCGTATAGGTGGCAAGACCTGAGCCGCCATCGACATACTCTTCGGTCAGTGTGTTCTCGGTGCTGCCCACGAAGGTAATGCTGATCGTGCGGCTGCCCGGCGCAGCGGTTGAGAAACGAATCTCAGAGGTGAGGGCCTCGACGTTCAATTGCAGCGTTGTGATGGTCGGCGCGACATCCTGCGTCACGCTGACGGGCGGCGTGTTGAGTGGGCGGTTGGTGCGCGTGCTGATGGCCGTTGCACTCAACGCGCCAATCACCACCAGCGTGGCCGTCAATGCGATAGGGCTGGCATACGGCACACGCCCGCGCAGCAGCAGCGCCAATCCCAGGAAGATCAACACGCCCGGCAGCGCCCGCCCGATCAGATCGAACAGACCGAGCGGCAGAATGCTGTATGCGCCGAGCAAAAGCACAATCGGCACACACACCAGCACCAGCCCGATCAGCACATTGGCCCAGGTGCGGCTCTGAATCTGCCGATACAGGAAGGCCGCGCCCAGAATCACGCCGAGCAGCGGCCCATAGGCATCCTGGCCCGTCGGCGTGATGAGCGCGGCGCGGCCAAACCAGCCCGCAAACACAATCACGCTTAAAACCAGGGCGATCAGCGTGCTCAGGGGAGCGCTTTGCTTGCGAAAGGGCGATTCCAGCGGGATGAGCCACCACCACAGCAAATAGGCGGCCAGGGCCGCAGGCGGCGCAATCACGGCCAGCGCGAGCCACAGCACGCGCCAGACAGAGGCGTTCAAGGGTGTGCGATGCGATAGACCGCCGCACACCCCACCGAGGAGTCGTTCCGTAAAGCTGCGGATCATGGGGGCCTTAAAGAGACTGTAAGCGAGCCAACGCTTCCGCCGCGAGTCGACTCGCACCCGGATCACTGTCATTTACGGCGACTTTGAGGGCATTGATGGCATCTTTGCTCCCAATTTTTCCCAATGCCTTCGCACTGGCCCGCCGTACCGCCGCGTTCTGGTCGAACAGAGCGCGGATCAAGCCCGACACGGCCGGCACGCCAATCGCAATCAGCGCCCCGGTGGTCGCCATGCGGAGGAACATATCATCCGCCCGCAGCGCCTGGAGCAGCACCGGAACTGCATTCTCCGCCTCGTCGCCAATTTTACTCAGAGCCATCGCTGCCAGATAGCGCGTCCCCGGATCGGCAGTCTCAACCAGATCAGCCAGATAGGGGACAGCGGGGGCATAGGCAGCGGCTCCCAACACCTTAATTGCTTCGGCACGTTCTTCTGGTTCGCCCGCTTTGAGCAGATCGAAGGCGCGTTCAATGGTCATCTCAGTCATACGTCTTACCCTATCTTAATCGCCAGACGATGCAAAAACGGCCTGCCGAGTCTGGCACGCCGTTCACGATATTATGTGAATTAGACGCCCGACAATGCCTTGATCTTACGGCTGTCTCACGCCTCGCCGCTCGTCGATTTGGCTTGACGAGCCGCTTTGCGAGCCAGCGCGTCCTGACGTTTGCGTTCTTTTTCCGCCTCGTCATTGGCTGCGCCGCCAATGCCATCGGCGACGGCCACCGCCTGCACCGCGCCGCTCTGACGGGCTTCGACCTTGTTTGCCAGATTTGTCCAGTAGCTGACGGCAGCCGACGGGCCGGACGCCAGCGGCTCATCATCGTGTGTGCCGACGCGCATGACCATCAACACAATGGTAAAGGAGAGCACAATGATCACGCCGAGCGCGATCACGGACGCATACACCCCCAGCAAAGCGGCCATCACAATGCCGAGTGCCAGTGCGCCCAGATAATACGGAGCAAAACGCAGTAAATCTCTCATAGGAATCCTCTCAACTCACGTCTTCAACCATGCTTCTCATTATATGCAACGTAGGGGAAAATCGAAACAGGAAATTAACCCCTCCCTAAATCCCTCCCCACTGCGTGAAGAGGGGCTTCAAACGTCTTGCTCTCTCATTCTGTGCAACCGAAAGGAGAGGTTTTAGCGGACGAGACGGGCCTTGTCCCTACAGATGTGAGCGCTCCCCACGCCTAAAGGCGGAGGCTTCCAGACCACGCATGAGCCTCACTGCACTCTACGTTAGCGCCTGCGGATGCGTCCCATCCGGTTCGTTTCAAAATGTTGATGGCGGCGTTGTGATCTCGATCCAACGACAGGCCACACGAACACGTGACCCAGCGATCTTTCAAGGTGAGCCATTCAAAGAGAGCGCCACAGTGAGAGCAGGTCTTAGAGGTATAGGCGGGGTTCACAAATATCACCTCACGGCCAGCACTCGCAGCCTTGCTCGTGAGAAGTTCTGTGAATATGCCCCATCCGGCATCCAGGATACTCTTACTGAGGTGTTTGTTACGAACCATGTTGGTGATCTGCAAATTCTCCACACCGATCACGTCG